>JBBTSN010000038.1:0-8857 GCA_038078775.1 Patescibacteria group bacterium
TGAGGGACTTCTTGATGCCGTTATTGAGCGTATTACTTCGCCCACCGGTGAAGCAAATGCAGCGCCGCGCGCCATGGTGTTTGATTCCGCATACGACGACTATAAGGGTGTTGTAGCCTATGTTCGTGTTATCGACGGTATTTTTAAGAAGCGCGAAAAGTTGCACATGATGGCTACAGACGCCAATGGAGAAATTTTGGAATTAGGTGCACTTGCACCAAAGTTTTCTCCGCTTGAGTATTTGGAAACCGGACAGATTGGGTACATTGTTACCGGTCTTAAAGATATTCGTGCATGTCGCGTGGGAGATACGATTACGACGGGATCACATTTGGTAACGCAGCTTGAAGGATACCGTGAAGTGCGCCCTATGGTGTTTGCGGGTGTGTTTCCTTCGCAGGGTGATGAATATTCTGCGCTGCGTGATGCAATGGATCGTTTGAAGTTGAATGATGCCGCGCTTATATATGAACCAGAGCATTCTCCTGCGCTTGGCTATGGATTCCGTTGTGGATTTTTGGGAATGCTTCACTTGGAAATTTTGCGTGAGCGTTTGAGCCGAGAATACAACATGGATCTTGTTGTTACACTTCCCTCGGTTGCGTATCGCGTGTTCTCTATGGGGAATCCTGAGTACCGTGTTATTAAAGGTGCGCTTGATTTGCCTGATCCAGCGCACACAGAAAAGATTGAAGAACCTTGGGCGCGTGTCGACATTATCACTCCTTCTGAATACATGGGAAATGTGATGCAATTGTGCCAAGAACGCAAAGGCATTTATCTCAATACCGAATATCTTT
Organism: Patescibacteria group bacterium; assembly: GCA_038078775.1. GTDB lineage: Bacteria > Patescibacteriota > Patescibacteriia > UBA9934 > UBA9934 > JAGORL01. The sequence continues at coordinate 801 of JBBTSN010000038.1, forward strand.
CTGAAGGTCGCGCAATGCTTCACTACGAATTGCCGCTTGCTGCGATTATCGTTGACTTCAATGACAAGCTCAAGAGCGCGACTGCGGGTTATGCATCGCTTACGTATGATGTGTTCGATTATCGGCAGGCAGACATCGTGAAGCTCGATATCAACGTTTCTGAGTCCCCGGTTGATGCGTTTGCGTCGCTTGTGTATCGCGAAGATGCGGAGCGTGTGGGTCGTCGTATTTTAGAGATTCTCGAAGAGACAATTCCGCGTACGCAGTTTGTGATTAAGCTCCAGGCATCGGTTGGTGGAAAGATTGTGGCGAGCGAACGTATTTCTGCAGTGCGTAAAGATGTTACTAGCGGACTGTACGGCGGTGACTACACGCGTAAATTAAAATTGCTGCAGAAGCAAAAGAAGGGTAAAGCGAAGATGATGGCGATGGGTGTAGGAAGTGTAGAGATTCCAGGAGAAGCGTATTTGAAGGTGTTGAAGCGATAGTTTTCCACAGGTGTTTGACGATAGATGTTTTTTTGTGGTGAAATAGAAATACGCAGGTAGCCAATTGGTTTTCCTGGTCTCACAAGATCTCCCCAGTCCTTTATTGGATTTGCGGGAGTTTTTGTTTTTCATGCCGGATCTCTGCAGGGGCTTGTGATGGTAATTGGTTAACCATACCTGCGTCGAGACCAGGAATTACGGGTTCAAGTCCCGCCGAGTCCACCACGATTGCCTTGCATATCCGGCACCAAAAAGACCCCGTTTATTTGGGGTCTTTTGTATCTGTAGAGTTTGAGTGCTATTTGTACTTTAACTTCAGGAGCATGAGGAGAGATGCTCCGAGGAACAAAATGCTATTTGTTACGTAAATGAAGGGGTCCATTTTTAAGAAGCCGTAGGTGCTCCAAAAAACACCGTTTAACATTCCTACGATGATTCCAAACCAGGCAAGATCGCCTGTTCGTTTTGCTTTCCAAGAAACGTAAACTTGTGGAAAAAAGAGGCTTGCTGCAGTGAGCGATCCAAGTATTCCCACCACAGATTCAAAGGTAATCATAGTACTTTTTATTTTATCATTTTCTTAATGAGCTCTGCAGCGTCGATTCCGGTGGTTACTGCGGTTTCCATGGAAGGGCAACCTAGGTAATCTCCTGCGTAAAAGATACCATCTTTACCTTGGTCTTCTCGAAGCTTTTGAATGGTTTTTGCGTCACTCATTGGCATGGTGTGATTCCATGGTGTACATGAAGTGATGGTTGCTTTTTTAAGGTGAGGGAAGAGTTTTTTAAGTTGATCGGTGATTTGCTTTGCGTATGCGGCTGTTGCGGTTGGCATGGTTTCGTTTTCGGAGAGTTTGATGTTGAGCGTGAGGGTGTGTTGAATTTTTTTTCCGTAGAGTTCTTGTGTGTTGATAACGGAAAGAATATTCGGTGAGGTGCATGTGTTTGGATGCAAAAAGAGTGCACCCCAAGACGCTGGATGTGTGAGTATGGGATTGGAATCGCAAGTAACGGTTACGGTTACAAAGCGGGTGAAGGAAATTTTTACATCAACGGGATGAGAGACGATTATCGCATCCGCGTTGACGGTTTTATCTTTTGTTATCACGTGATGCTTCTTGATACTTTTTACGGAGATATTCTTTTGTATTTCTACCCCACGTTTTTTGAGCGTATGTTCTAGTACGTTGAGCATTTCATCCATGCTTTTTGGAAAATAGTCTGCAGTACGAATATTTCCTGAAAAAAGATTGTTTCCCATCATGGGGAGCATGAAAGCGGCTTTGTATTTGCTGATAGGGGGATAGCAATATCCTTGGCAGATGATATCTATGTATGTTTCTAGTTGTGCGTCGTTGAGACTTGGTACTTGTTTTTGTAAAAAATCACGTACGCACATTTCGTTAAATCGTTCAATATTTGGATGGGCTACGTCGAGGTTGTTTAAGAATGCGGGGAGTAATTTAGCCGCCATGCGCCCTTTTGTCGCGAGAGAAATGGGAATCTTTGCTTCGGGAAGAAGAGTTCCATTACCTGTATGATCATAAAGAATATCAAGCCGAGGGAGTGGGCTGAGCTTTTTTGTCATGTTGAGTTCGTCGAGTATTTTGCGAAAGTTTTTATACCAGGGGTAAATGATGAATCCCCCTACATCAATAGCGGTGTTGTTTACGGTAACCGCGTGTGCTCGGCCGCCGACGTGGTCTCGTTCTTCAAGTACGGTAATCGCAAAGCGTTTATCTTTGGAGAGCTCGTATGCCGCCGCGAGTCCGGAAAGTCCAGCGCCTATAATAATGACTGAAATCTTGTTCATAGGATGGGGTGAGTATACCCTTATTTTTTGTTTAAACATAAAAATCCTCCGAGAAATCGGAGGATTTTTATGGTGCGCTGGGCGGGGGTCGAACCCGCGACCAAGGGCTTAAAAGGCCCCTGCTCTACCACTGAGCTACCAGCGCGCGGACAGGAGTATACCTCTTCTTTTGAGGGAAATCAAGCTCTTGTACGGTATACTTCTCTCATATGGAGGAGCGCGTTTGGCATGCTACGGAAATTGATGAAGTGGTGAGAATTCTCGCAGGAAATCGCGAAGGACTCACGAGTGAGGAGGTAGGAGAGAGGTTTAAAAAATATGGGAAGAATGTACTTCCTGAGCCTGAACGCATTCCTCCTTGGAAAATCTTTTCTCGTCAGTTTCTTTCCCCGCTTGCGGCTTTTTTGGGTATTGCGGGAATTGTTTCGCTTTTTTTAGGTGACATGGTTGATGTTATTGGTGTTTTTACGGTTTTATTGATTAATGCTTGTTTAGGATTTTTTCAGGAGTATCGTGCGGATCGACGTATGCGCGCATTGCGCGCGATGGTAAATATTTTGGTGACCGTTCAGCGCGATGGAGTTGTTCTTCAAATATCTGCTGAAGACGTAGTTCCTGGAGATGTGATGTTCCTTCGTGCGGGAATGCGTATTGCTGCGGATGCTCGGCTTATTGCGGTTAATGATGCCGCAACACACGAAGCTGCACTTACGGGTGAGAGTCGAGAGATTGAGAAGGGGATTGATTGCATTACTCCCGAAGCGCTGATATTTGAACGTACGAATATGGTGTTTGCGGGAACATCATTTGCACGGGGGACTGCGCGTGCGATGGTTGTTGCTACGGGTTCGCAAACGATTTTTGCGGGCATTGCACGAGATGCGCAGGGTACGGAGAGTGCACAGAATGGTTTTCGTAAAGAGCTTCAAAATACTGCGAAAGTTATTTCTTTGGGCGTTTTGCTTCTTGCGGGTATGCTTTTTATTCTTGGTCTTTTTCGTGGAGAGCAACCGCTGTATATGCTTCAGGTGAGTATTGCACTTGCCGTTGCTGCGGTGCCCGAGGGTCTTTTGATTGCTACAACGGTTGCACTTGCGGTTGCGCTTCAGCGTATGGCAAAGGCGCATGTGCTTGTTCGTGAACTCGGTGTTCCCGAGCGGTTGAGCGCGGTAAATATTGTGTGCGTTGATAAAACGGGCACGCTTACTGCAGGAAATATGGAGGTTCAGGTGTGCGATACGGCTCGACCTGAGCTTATGCGTATGGCACTTTCTGGTCTTACGGCCCAGAGTCGTGCCCATGCTTCGCTTGCGCTTTCGCTTACTGAGGAAGCACTTGCACGATTTGTGATTAAGGAAGGAGTACAAGAAGTTGCGATTATTGAAAGTACGCCTTTTTCTTCTGGTAAAAAATATAGCGAGGTTGTTTTGCAAACAGAGAAAGGTGCGCACACGTTTCGTTTGGGTGCTCCAGAAGTTATTCTGTCCTCTTTTGACGGTGAGGAATCGCTCATGATCTCTCTTCAGGATCGGGCGAAGGCGTTTGCGCAGCGCGGACTTCGCGTGCTTATTCTTGTTGAGCGCGATGCGATATCTTCCCATTCTTCATTTCTTGCATTTTTTGGTATTGCTGACCCTCTTCGACCTGACGCTCAAGACATGGTTTCTCGTCTTCAAGCGCAAGGTGTGCGGCTTATTATGCTTACGGGAGACCATCAAGAAACAGCTCAGGTTATTGCGAAGAGCTTGGGTATGCAGGGGAGATGTATTCACGGAGGTGAGCTTAAGGGGCTTTCTGATGCGCAACTTGCGCGGACACTTCGTGAGGTGAGTGTTATTGCGCGCATGGTTCCACAGGAGAAATTGCGTATTGTTCGGGCGTTGCAGGCTGATGGATTTGTTGTTGCGATGACGGGAGATGGGGTGAATGACAGTCCTGCGCTTGTTGCGGCTGATGTGGGCATTGCGCTGCAAAGTGGAACTGATGTTGCACGCGAGGTTGCTGATGTTGTTCTTATCGATGATCGTCTTGCGACGATCTCGTATGCCTTGCAAGAGGGCCGAGGAACATTTTTGGGTCTTCAGCGTATTATTTCTTATCTCGTCATGCTTTCGCTGAGTGAAATGGTTATTTTTGCCTGCGCACTTATTGTGGGGAGTCATTTACCGCTTTCTTCTGTGCAGGTTTTGTGGCTCAATGTTGTGGTTGATGGAATCCCCGCTTTTGGCTTGGCTGCATTCATTTCCTATGATCTTGCCGAGGTTGCACGTCCTCGTCCAAAGCTTACGGGTATTTTTTCTCATCAACTTCGTATCTTTTTGTGGTGGGGTATTTTTATCCTCATGTTTCCGCTGTGTGTTCTTTTTTTCTTTACACAAACTTTGAGTGACTCGATTCGTGCGGGGATGTTCTTTAGTGCGTTTGTTCTTGATGCAATTTTTGCTCTGTGGCTTTTTGCGCATGTGCGTCAGGTGAAGGTCGCATTCTTTTTATGTGGTATTTCCCTTGCGTGTCTTGGGGCTTCGCTGTTGCCTTTCTTTGTTTTTTCTTCAGAAATGACCGTTCCTTCTTTGGGAATGTTTCTTGGCTTGTGTGGGCTTTCTTTTATGAAATGTTTGTTCCTGTGGGGTGTTTGGCGCGTTATCCTCGGGAGAATTCCTCATTCAACGTAAGCACTGGTATCATGGGGGCATATGCGATTGGAACGTATCGATCAATTTCAGGATGCCGCAGTGACCGTGATGGGTCTTGGAAAGTATCAAGAGGGAAGTGGCTTTGTTACGGCGACCTGGCTTATCAAGCACGGTGCACAAACGGTGATTACCGATTTGAAAACTGAAACTGATGTGCAGTCTTCTTTGCACCTGCTCATGGATTGGTATCGCGATTATCGCGCTGTGCATCCAAATGCTTCCATTTATCCTCCGGTTTTTGTTCTCGGTGAACATCGTAAAGAGGATTTTGTGAATGTAGATTATGTTGTTCAGAATCCGGGAGTGCCAAGTGAATCGTCGTACATGCAAGCTGCGACCGATGCGGGCGTTGCGCTTGAGTCTGATACCAGTATCTTCCTGCGCTTTTATCCATTTAAAACGATTGCAGTTACCGGAACGAAAGGAAAAACAACCACAACAAAAATATTGGGTGAAATGTTGAAAACGCTTCATCCGCAAGCCATTGTTGCGGGAAACGTGAAAGCATCGCCACTGCAGTTTTTGGATGAACTTCTTGAAAAGAATGAAGAGATTCCCGTTGTGCTTGAGTTTTCTTCCTGGATGTTGCTGAGTTTGCCTCAATCGCTTGCTGATATGCAGCGTGGCCCAGACATTGCGGTGCTCACGAACGTCTATCCTGATCACATGGATCGGTATCCTGATTATGAGGCTTATAAAAAGTCTAAAGAGATCATGTTTGCGTATCAAAAGTCTGATCAAATCGCTATCCTCAATAAAGATCATGAAGAGGTGCGAGAAATGGCTGTTCGAGTTCGTTCCCAATTGCTCTGGTTTAGTACGCAGCCTATTACTGAAGATGGATGCTTTGTAGAAAATGGCATCATTAAATATCGTCGTGATGGTTCGTTACAAGATATTCTTGCGGTTTCTGATATTGCTCTCAAAGGCAAGCACAATCTTTCCAATGCACTTGCGGCTGTATGTGGAGCGTTGGTTCGTGGCGTGCCGCTTGCCGGCGTTGTGCATGTGCTTAAAACGTTTTCTGGTATTGCGGATCATCAAGAAGTGGTCCGAGAGGTAGACGAAGTGACCTATGTGAATGATACTGCGTCAACGACTCCTGATGCACTTAAGGCTGCGCTTGAAACGCTGGGAACGGAAAAGCGATTAGTGCTTATTGCAGGAGGTGCGTCACGTAACGCTCTGTTTGACGGTGTTGTTTCTATTGTTGCTTCGATGTGTAAGCAGGTGTTGTTGTTCCCTGGCGCAGGAAGTGATGCCCTTGAAAAGGCTTTGCTTGGAAAGGTGATGATTTCACATGTAAAAAATATGAAAGAAGCCGTACAGCATGCACGAAAGAATGCGTCGCGAGGTGATGTTGTGCTTTTGTCTCCTGGATGTCCTGTTGGAGAGCTGTTTGCAAATGAATTTGAGGCAGGAGAAGCGTTTCGTGAAGAGGTGAGAAATATTTAGTGAAGTTTGAAGTTGAGAGTTAAGAGTTTGAAGTGAAAGGTGTTTTTTATGTAGAGACGCCCCGCTGGGGCGTCTCTTGTGTTGTTATGTGATGTGAGGTCGGGTTATGGGTTGTGAAGGGAAGAAGAAAGAATTAAGAAGAAGGATTAAGGGGGAGAATCAAGGATCTTGCAGTGAAGTGATTCTGGTAAGGGGTTGGGAGGGGGATTTAGGGAGATGAATGCGGAGAAAGATCCTGACGATAGGAAGGATCTAGCGGGTTCTTTTAATGGTTTTTGGATGTAAAACACATTTTACATTTCACCTATCTATTTATTGGGCTTTTTGATGTTAGAATGTAAAACGTGTTTTACATCTCGTTAACTGTAAAAATAGATATGTCTTTTTCTTTTAAGAATAATTTATACGCGGAAAGGTGCGGAAGTATGCTTACACAGGAGGATTTGGCAAAAGAAACCAACGTATCTCGTCAGACGATTAACGCAATAGAGCAGGGCCGTCGTGTTCCGTCTGTATATATTGCATTACGACTCGCGCATGTCCTTCATACTTCGGTTGAACGGATCTTTCCTTTACCGAAAGAATTCAAAAAAAGAAATTCCACACACGTATAGTCGAAGCTACTCTTTTTCTGCTACCCTACAGGAAACTCTCTCTTATGTTGCATGCACTTAAAAAGTTTATTCCACGGTCGTTTTTGCAGTTTTATCACGCGAGTCTTGGCTACGTTGCGTGTATTGTGTATGGAAATCCTTCCCATAACATGATTGTTATTGGAGTAACCGGAACCAATGGAAAATCGAGTACGGTACAGTTTATTGCGCAGCTCTTGACTGATCTTGGTGAAAAAGTGGGGTATACGTCTACTGCAGGGTTTTCGATTGCCGGGAACGCGGTAGAAAATCGCATGAAAATGACCATGCCTGGACGTTTTGCGCTTCAGGCAATGCTTCGAGACATGAAACGGGCGGGTTGCACGTATGTGATTGTAGAAACGTCATCGCAAGGTTTGGCGCAATATCGGCATGTGGGCATTAATTACGACATGGTGGTGTTTACGAACCTCACGCCCGAACATATTGAGTCGCATGGAGGCTTTGAAAAGTATAAAGAGGCAAAGGGCATGCTTTTTTCGCATCTTACGGCGCGCGCTCATAAAACGATTGAGGGAAAGCGTATTCCTAAACAGATTCTTGTGCATAGCGATGATGCGCATGCGGCATATTTTGCAAATTTTCCCGCTGACGCACATGTTGCATTTGGTTGGCAGCATTATGCGGGGAAGGGAGTTTATGCTCAGGAAATTTCGCAAGATGCAGATGGTGCGCGAGTTGAAGTACAAGATATTCCGGTGTATTGGCATTTGTCAGCACGCTTTTCTCGTTTGAATGCGCTTGCCGCGGTTGCAACGGTGCATTCTTGCGGTTTTGCGCTTGTCGATGTTCTTGTTGCTTCGGAAAAGTTGCGGGATGTTGCGGGAAGGTTTGAACGTATTCTTGTGGGCCAGCCTTTTGCTGTTATTGTTGATTATGCGTATGAGCCCTACGCGCTCCAGGCGCTTTTTGCTTCTTTACCACCACATACAGGAAAGGTGATTGGCGTGCATGGC
>JBBTSN010000039.1:0-6893 GCA_038078775.1 Patescibacteria group bacterium
TATGCAGGAGTTTATTATTTTTCCGCATAATTTTACGTCTTTTGCACGGAAGCTTCAGGCGGGAAGTGAAATTTTTCATGCGCTTGGTGAAGTGCTTCATGAAGACGGGCTTGATACTGATGTGGGAAATGAAGGGGGATACGCTCCTGATGTGGGAAAGACGGAGAATGCGCTTGAATATTTAGCTGCTGCGGTGAAACGCGCAAAGTATAAGCTTGGCAAACAAATTGGTTTTGGTATTGATGTTGCTGCGACTGAGTTTTATGATGAGCGATCGCAAAAATATGTTTTGCATACGGATCATAGAAATATGACCGCTCATCAGCTTATTAAGTTGTATGAAGAGTGGTCGCTTAAGTACCCCATGGTTTCTATCGAAGACGGATTAGCTGAGGATGATTGGGAAAACTGGAGAGAACTTACGAAACAGTTGGGTGATGAGATGCTTCTTATTGGTGATGATTTATTTGTAACGAATGTTGATCGATTGCAGCGGGGAATTGATGAGGGGGTTGCGAATACTATTCTTATTAAGCCAAACCAAATTGGTACGTTGTCTGAAACGATTGATGCAATTTTGTTGGCGCAAAAGAACAAATACAAAGTGGTTATTTCTCATCGTTCTGGAGAAACAACAGATACGACCATTTCAGATATTGCGGTTGCCGTGAATGCTGAATATATCAAAGCTGGTGCGCCTTCGCGTTCTGAGCGTTTAGCAAAGTACAATCGATTGCTTGAGATTGAAGAGGAGCTTCATACACGCTAAGCTTTTAAGAGAAGACGTTGTACGTCTGCGTATAAAAGCTCTTCATCGAGATTTTGTATTTTTGCGAGCCTGAGAACGTTCATGAAGAGTTTTGCAATGCTGTCTTTGAGAAGATTTTCGTTGGTGTTTGACTGTGGGACTTCTGGTTCTGAGAGCGTTGCGATTTCTCCGATGCTTGTGGCGACTCGCATGAGGATTTGTTTTAAGAGGAAATTTCTCTTTTGTTCTTCGGAAAAGGGGAGTATGCCGGGAAGTTCTTCGACTTTGTATCCGTGTATTTCAACGTCATGCAGCGTTTGGATGAATTTTTCCATAGATGCGCAGATGTTCTCTTAGAATTTTCGTAACACAGCGCGCACAATGCCTTGAATGTTAATGTCTCCGTAAATGTAGATAGGTTCCATGGTGCTATTTGCTGGCTGTAAACGAATGCGTCCAGGTTCTCGGTAGAAGCGTTTGAGCGTTGCATAGGCGTTGTCGAGGAGTGCGACGACAATGTCTCCATTTTTCGGTGAAGGGTTTCGTTCAATGATGACGTAGTCTCCATCAAAGATGCCGTCTTCAATCATGGAGCGGCCTTTTACTTTGAGTACGTAGGAATTGAGCGCATCTACCACGAAGTCAGCGGGAACGCCGATTGCATCTTGTTCTTCAATGGCCTCGATAGGAACGCCTGCGGTTATGAGCCCGGCGAGTGGGAGCATGACCGACATGGGAACAAGTGCCTCTGTTTCGACCACTTCAATAGAGCGGGCAATACCATGTTCGCCGGTATTGATGACGCCTTTTTCGCAAAGTGCCTGAATGTGTTGATGCACGGTTGCGGGAGAAGAGAGCCCGAGTTGTGAGGCGATTTCTCTATATGAGGGGGTATAGCCGTTTTCTTTTACAAAAACTTCAATAACCTCGAGCACTTTTCGTTGTTGTTTGGTGAGAGGAGGGAGAGACATAGGGGAAGTTATGAAGTAAAGTATATACGAACAAAATACGAACATCCACAGCCTGTGGACAAATAAACGAGAAAACATCTCCGCTCTCGTCTACACTGCCCCCATCGTATGAAAAAGGCGGTTGAGGCACCTCTTCTTGGGCATCCTGATAAAGTGTGTGATCTTTTGGTTGAATCTATTGTTGATGAATATCTTCGGCGAGATCCTTTTTCAAAGCTTGATATTCAGGCGCTTGGAACTCACGGTATGGTGATGGTTGGGGGAGTTGTAGAGTCGCAGGCGGATTTTGCGGTGATTGATGTTGTTCGTGATGCGTATCGAACGGTTGGCTACGATGATTCGCCGGAGTTTTTTGTAAACGTTGAGAAGCCTCGGCCGGAGCCAGGGCGGATTGCAAAAAGTGAAGGGGCGCAGGGCACGGCTATTTTGTATGGCTATGCAACGAATAAAACGCGCGAAATGCTTCCTCCTGCGGTTGTATATGCACATGCACTTGCTTCGCGTATTGATGATCTTCGGTTTTCCGATCCTCTATTTTCCTGGTTGCGGCCTGATGGGAAGGTGCAGGTTGTGCTTGCTGATGATCGAGTTTGTGCGGTGACGATGATTGTGTCACATCGTCCGGAAATGGATGCGCATCAGGTGCAGAGTTTATTATTTGCAAACGTGCTTGAGCCGGTACTTGGCTCAACGGAAGGTATTCAGTTGTTTATTAATCCGTCGGGTGCATTTACTACAGGAGGTTTTTCTATGAATGCAGGAGTTTCTGGAAGAAAAGTTCTTTCTGATTTGTATGGAGGACTTTTACCGCACGGAGGAGTTTCGCTTACGGGAAAGGACCCCCTTAAGCCTGCGCGGGCAGGAACGTATATGGCTCGTTATGTTGCAAAGCAGTTGGTGCGCGAAGGAGTTTCGGATCAGGTGCTTGTGCAGGTGGTGTATACCGCGGGACTTGTGACTCCGGCGTACGTGCAGGCTACTACGTCGGATGGAAAAGATGTCACAGCCCTTATCGCTGATCGGTACGATTTTCGTCCTGAGGCGATTGTGGAGCGCTTCCATTTGCGGAGACCGGTGTATGCGGGACTTTTACGAAGTGGATGTGTGGGGGTGCCCACATTGCCTTGGGAAGCGTTGTAATGGCTATTGTTTCTGACCTTGGGGGTTGATGTACAATGAAGATATGAAACTCGGAGGAATTATTATTGGGGGAGTGTGCGCGATTGTGGCGTCGGTTATTAGCGTTCATCTTTTTTTTGATCCCGCACCGGAATTTCGTATGCTTACGAGTGGGGACGGAAGATTATTCGTTGAGGGATTGGTGTATGAAAGTCAGCAGTTTTCCGTTGAGGATGAGGAAGCTGCTGAATCACTTTTTCCGCTTTCCTCTTCTCGATATCTTCTTGCCCCGATTGATGCCACTTTTGTGCAACCGCTCGAAGGCTCTTTTTTGATTGATGCAGATCGATCGGTACTTTATCAGTGGAACGATACTGATGCATATTGGACGGCGCTTCAAAGTTCTTCTGTTCAGGGTGGGTGTGCATACGTTTTTGTTTCGGTGGGCGGGTTGTATGCACTTGGCACAGAGCTTTCCATAGATATGCCAACATTTGTTGATGTGGTGAGTGATTTGCGCTCGCGTCTTCTTGAAAATGCAGTTTCTTATCGCATACGATTAGTTGCGACTCCGAGTGGGGGAGTTCCTGTTCTCCTTGGTTCTTTTCTTGAGCAAGGTGGCTGTGGAGGTATCCCTACCGCCGGAGATCAAGAACTTCTTATGCAAGAGGAGCGTACGGTACAGGTGCTCGTAAATGATGTGCTTACGATGACCTCATTTACGTTTTTGATGGAGATAGATACTGCGCCTGAGGGTTGCCCTGAGGATATGCCGATGCAAGTCATTTTCTAGATGTTATACTCATCTCTAGAATTATCTTTTTCTTTATGTCTGTTTCTTCTTCTCGCAAAACTCTTTCTCGCAAAGCCTCTACTCCTATTCAGCGCGTTACTCGTGCTGCGGTATACCCTGTAAAGTCTGTGCACGGTGGCGTGTGCCATAGCTGTAACGCACTTCCTGCAGGAAGCATGGAAGTTGCTGCGATTTTACTTGTTCTTGTATTCTCTCTTTCTGCGGTACTTTTCACTTCGGTGTACGCAACTAAAGTACAAACTTCTAAACTTCAAGCGGTAGAATCTCAGCTCTCTACCTACCAGAATGCAGAGTAATTATGAAAGGTTTTTTTACATCTCTGTTTGTTGGGGGATGTGTTTTGCTTGTGGGTGCGGGCTGTGCTGCAAGTCCTCTTGCCTTTACCCCTACCGAGGAAGTACCATCTTCTCAAGATCCTTCGCTGAGCTCAGGATCTATTTCAACAACAACTTCTATGCCCCAATGGACGTATCAAGGACAGCTTCCTGCTGAGCGTATTACTGGAAAGATTGCTCGTGTTTCTACAAAGTATGGCGATATTGTGATTCGTCTTTTTGGCGACACCGCACCTCTTACCGTTTCCAATTTTGTGTATCTTACTGAAGGCGGTTACTACAATGGTCTTACATTTCATCGTCGTGAAGAGGGCTTTGTGATTCAAGGAGGAGATCCAAGCGGAAACGGAAGTGGTGGCCCGGGATATTCATTTGAAGATGAGTTGAACGACGACTACACCTATGTTCGCGGTATGGTTGCTATGGCAAACCGTGGTCCTGATACGAATGGAAGTCAGTTCTTTATTATGCTTGACGACGCGCCACTTCCTAAGGCCTATTCCATTTTTGGTGAAGTTCTTGAGGGAATGGATGTGGTTGATCAGGTTCGTAAGGGTGATGTTATGACAACGGTAACGATTGAGGGGAGTGGCGAATAAGTAGGCTAGTGGGGCTAGTAGGCTAGGTATGTACATAATGAACGAGTTTCTTACCTAGCCCAACTATAGCCTACTAACCTTCTCTCCTGCTATTCTTCTTAACATGTCCGTTCACTTTACCAAACATAGTTTTTATCGATACGCAAAGTGTCCTTCGTGGATTGCGCATGACGCTCGTCATGGGCACCCTGAAGACGCTTTGCGTATTCGTTTACAAGAAGACGGGCTTTTGCCCGAGGTTGAGCGTTCGTTGTTGCAGAAACGAGGAACGGTTGTTGCGGAGGTTACGGTTGATGATCTTGACGAGGGCATGAAGCAAACGCTTGCCTATATGCATGAGGGTGTACAAACGATTTATCGTCCGGTGCTCATGCTTGATGCTTCGGTAGCGCGGCCAGATTTTTTGGAGCGCGTGCAGGGCGCGTCGAACTTTGGTGACTATTACTACGTTGCGTGTGATATTAAGCGATCTCGTGCGGTAAAGCCGGAGTATAAGCTTCAAGGGTGTTTTTATGCAGATGTGCTTGAAATGATTCAGAAAACAAAGCCAGTGCAGGGCTACGTCATGAATAGTAAGGGAGAAATTCAATCATATATTTTAGCTGATGCTGAGGTTGAATATCGGCTTTCAAAAGATGCTATTTTGCGTATTCTTGACGGCGAAGAAGAACCGCATTTTCTCACTTCGGATTGCAAGCAGTCGCCGTGGTTTTCTGCGTGCAAGGCCGATACTGTTTCTTGTGATGATATTTCGCGTGTGAATCGTATTTGGCGGAGCGAGGTAGACGCACTTTGTGATGCGGGTTTTGTCACGCTTACGGCCTTTGCACAAACGCACCCCGATCTTATTTTTGGTAAAGTTCCTGGCATTACCCGTGAGCGCATTACGTTTTTACATATGCAAGCGCGATCATTATTTACGGGTCAGGTTACGGTTGTTCGATCTCCTTTGTTTCCGCCTTCTCAGCAGTGCATTGTTATTGATGTAGAGAGCGACCCACTTCGTGATGCGGATTACTTGTTTGGCGTGCTTATTGTTGAAGGAGATAAGGCTGAGTATAAAGAGTTTTTAGCGAAAGATCCCAAAGATGAGCGAAAAGCTTGGGAAGAATTTGTTGCTTTTATTCGTTCCTACGTTGGCTATCCGCTCTATCATTACGGTTGGTCGGAACAGGATATTTTTCGGAGGTTGGGGGAGAAATATGGAACTGATAAAGAGGTTCTCTCCATGCTTGAAGACCAAGGAGTAGATTTGCTTGTGCGCTTACGTGATAGCGTTATTTTCCCCCTTTCGTTTTACTCTCTAAAAGATATTGCTCAGTATTTAGGATTTTCTTGGCGACGGGATGATGCCTCGGGTTTGAATTCTGTGCTTTGGTACGAGCGTTGGCTTACGCAAAACGATGAATCTGCCCTGAAAGATGTGGTGATGTATAACGAAGATGATGTTCGTGCTACGCTCCACGTGCTTCGATGGGCAGAAAAACAACGCGTATGACGAACCTTCTCTTTGGTATTCCTAAAAAAACTACAACAGCCACTTTTTCTTGGCGACCTTTTATTGTTCTAGGTCTTGTGCTTTCTGTTGCGCTTGGTATGCGTTTGTATCAGTGGATTCGAGGCCCTGCTGTTCCTACGGCGGATGTTGAGTCTATTGGGTGGGAGGATGTTGAGGGTGATGAAGTTGGGAAGTTGGGAGGTGATGAAGTTTTGGGGGCGGATGGGGGAATAAATACGACGGATGGGACGGATGGTGAAACGGATGGGAGTGAGACGAGTGAGGAGAAAGATCCTGACGATAGAAAGGACCTTGAGAACTCAGGGGTTATTAATGAGGATGTTCCGGCCATTCTTCTTCCTGACGCGATTAATCTTGCGGTTCCGTTTACTTCTCAGGCTCCGCTTGGTATTTGGGATGAATTTACTGAAGAGACGTGTGAGGAGGCTTCATTTCTCATGGTCTATGAGTACTATCAAGGTGCTCCTGAGGGATCGATTGACCCCGCTACTGCAGATGCTGATTTTCGAACCATGGTTCTCGCCCAAGAGAATATGGGTTTTGGTGTGAGCATTTCCACGGCGCAATTTTTATCTTTTGCAGAGGCATATGACGGTACGGTTGCTCGTGTTATTGAAAACCCGTCTGCGGACGATCTTCGTGCGTTGCTTGCCACGGGTCATCCGGTTATCATTCCTGCTTTTGGTCGAAATTTGGGGAATCCGTTTTTTACTGGCGAAGGCCCGCTGTACCATATGCTTGTGTTGCGTGGGTACACACCGACGACGTTTATTACGAATGATCCAGGA
>JBBTSN010000040.1:0-12740 GCA_038078775.1 Patescibacteria group bacterium
TTTCCTGACTATCAACAACTTTTTCCAAAAGAATTTACCACAACAATAGAAATTCAATTCAGACGCTGAAATGCAAAAAGATACCGGACAGAAAACGAATCATGGATCGATAGCGGTCCACGCATCGTGGCCACCCCTATGTTCTAATTTTCCCGTTGCTTCATTGAAACGCGTATAGTAAGAATTCACTAAGGCTTCCTCCATGAAATCGCGCTGATTGGACATGGTTTGGGTTTGTTGAATCCGAGGCACGAGCTCTTTATATAGATAATCCAGATAGGGCTTTCTAATGCCGGGTCGTTCTCCTAAGTCTGTTTGGCCGAACAAAATAAGTGCAATACGAGTTAGAGCAGGATAATGCCCGCGCTCTACATTATCTCGGGTGCGTTGCAGAAGGACTTTTAAAAACACTTCGTTGAGTTTCGGTATCCCTACGCCATCCATTATGAGAATCTGATGTCCTGCAAAAAGAGCAGGTAGTCTGTGCCAACCAGCATTGTCTCGATCTAATACGGTGGATAATGCTTCCCAATAATCCAAAATACTGATCCCAAACTGTCCGAGTAGATTTTCAGCATAGATCATGCCGTGCGAGATAATCTTCGATTCGTCTATTCTAGCCTCTGACTCCGCTGAATTCAGGGTCTTCCCATCTAGGCACTCCTCGTATATGTAGAAGAAGCTGTGTCCAAAAAAGTGGTTATAAGCCCCGAGGGTACCTTCGATGGCCTCACGCTCTTCGTGGCGTAGATCTCTATTCAGGTCGCGACAGAGTCCAATTATATAACTATGAATGCCGCTTAGGTGGAAAAATACTGTACCGATCGCATCAAATGAAACCTTTCCCTCTAATATCGCTTTGCAACTAATCTTAAGTATTTTAATCTGAACGTCCGTCAGGGACGCAAGATCGACATTTTTTCTACAACGAAAAACTTCATTAAGAAGTCTGTGTTGGTGATGAAAGTAACCTTCTGCAAATAAAAGGTTGTACAGATTGAATCCGTGATATACCCCCTGTCCGTCACGAAGAGTGTAAAGGTGCGATCTTGAATCGGACAGCAATGCGTTGATAATTAATTCCGGGAAGCGTCCGAGATCTACCCTGCCGCTTATTTTCATTCCGTATAAAAGACGACACAGGAAATCGAGCCGTTTCAAAGCAAGAAACTCAACGATACGATTATCGGAGAATATGAGAATAAACAATCGTGCTGCAGCTTCCCCTGCCTCACTCGAAATCTTGCCATCGAGCGCACGAAATATATCGCGTAGATCCTGATTGATGGTCTGCACGATATCATCAAGATCTTCGGGATTGCCTTGGGCCAGCAGTATATACAGTTGATCTACGTAGGCGCTCGGGTTTTTCTTAAATAATTTTTTAAAGTTACCTGCCCACCAATAAATTATGACCGATGCAATAAGCAACAAAAATCCGCAAAATTGTAGGAGTCCTTGGTAGATGTACGCCCCTAAATCGAACGGCAATTGTGGAAGAATATAGCTCAAAATAATCAGAACCGAGCCGAGACTAATAAGTCCTTGTATTAGCCACTTTGCCCAAGGATGAATCTTTAGACCAATATCCCAACGAAAATTGCGCAGCTGATACACTGCTACGAGCAGGGCAATGACAGTGACTAGATCGCCGAGACTAAAATAAAGATGCGACTCCGGAGGCATGCATTCTGCTGACTTACCAAGGCCAAAAAAACAATGTTCTAAAATTTTAGAATTTGGTATAGGGGGTGTAATGATTTCAGATACTCCATCCATAAATATTGCCGTGTATTCAACGCCTATATGCCGTATTCAAGGTAAAGGTATCAGGAGTTGTACTTTGCTACAACAAAAAAAGCGACCAGGTCGGCACCCTTCTCGAGTGCTTGAACCTGGTCTCTTTTTGGTGACCTCACGGAGAATCGAACTCCGATTTAGGGCTTGAGAAGCCCCTGTCCTAACCGTTAGACGATGAGGCCTCGCTTGTAATGATTGACACTATTGTAGATATTCCCTGTCTCCGGCTACTTCGGCACGGCTATCTTTGCCGAAGGCCGGATCCGGCTGTCCGGTCTTTGAAGGCACGCCGGACGTCGCCGGACTAACCGTTAGACGATAGAGCCGTGAACTTCAAACCGCAACAATACTGCCACGTTCTCAAGAAATTCGCAATCTCTCCTCCACAAGAACATCTCGACCGATTCGACCCATTTGGTATAACACATGTCTATGTGTGGAATCATTGGATTTGTAGGAAATGAAGATTGCGTAAACTATCTTCTTGATGGTTTATCTATTTTAGAAAACCGTGGATACGATTCTGCGGGTATTGCCACGCTTGCTGATGATGCGGGTATGGTGATTTCAAAATATGCGAGTCGGAGTGCTAGCTCGGCAGATGCGATTAGTCGCCTCCGTGAAGAGGCTGCACGACACGTGAATCACACCACGGGTATTGGTCATACGCGCTGGGCAACACACGGTGCAAAGACCGATCAAAACGCTCACCCGCATACTGATTATAAACAACGCGTGAGTGTCGTGCATAACGGCGTGATTGAAAACTACGCTGATCTCAAAAAGAAACTCACCGCAAAGGGCATCTCGTTTCTTTCCGAAACCGATACCGAGGTTATCGCGCAGCTCATCGGATCTCATCTTGATGAAGGAGACGATTTGCAATCCGCAGTAAAAAACACCCTTCACGAGCTTGAAGGAACTTGGGGCTTAGCGATCCTCTCCCCTCTACTTCCCCACGCCATCATTGTTGCAAAGAATGGAAGTCCGTTGTGCATTGGTATTGGCGAAGGCAAAGCGTTCGTTGCTTCTGAGCCTGCGGCATTTGGCATGATTACGCGCGATTTTATTAGTTTGGAAAATGGCGAGATGGCCGTGGTGCATGCTGATCGATCTGGGCTCGACTTAACGCGTCTTGAAAAAGCTCCTGAAGATAAAATCGCCACATCTCCTGCGCCGCACCCGCACTGGACCATTAAGGAAATCTTGGAACAACCCGAAGCGGTAAACCGCACACTCAACTATGGTGCGCGTTTGGTTGGTAATAGCGGTGTGAAGTTGGGTGGACTTGAAACAAATGCAGAAGCATTACTCTCTGTGCAGCACTTGGTCATTGCCGCATGTGGAACGAGTTATCACGCTGGATTATATGGGGCAATGGCGATGCGTGCCATGAAGTCTTTTACTACCGTGCAAGTCGTTGATGCATCAGAAATTACCACGCATCACTTCCCTGCAGAAGGCGCTGGACTTCTCGTGCTCTCACAATCTGGCGAAACCAAAGATACGCATCGCGCAGTGGTCATGGCACAAAATCTCGGCATTCCTGTTTTTTCGGTTATCAATGCCGTTGGATCACTTTTGGCGCGCTCTACAAAATGTGGCGTATACCTCAATGCCGGGCGCGAGCATGCCGTTGCTTCAACGAAAGCATTCGTTACGCAAGTTACCGCGCTTGAAATGGTTGCAATTTGGTTTGCTGAACGTCGAAATAAAGAACTCACGCGCCGTGTTTCTGTTATTGCTGATCTCCGAAGGCTTTCCACAAATATTCAAGAGGCGCTTCAAACACGAAGTGGATGTGAGGAAATTGCGCGCAACCTTCAGCATGCTGATCATGCTTTTATTCTCGGCAAAGGCCCCGGAGAAAGCATTGCACGCGAAGGTGCGCTGAAGATTAAAGAGATTACGTACATGCATGCCGAAGGATATCCGGGTGGAGCGCTCAAGCACGGACCATTTGCGCTCATTACCGAAGGCACTCCAGTTATTCTCGTTATCCTCGATGATGCACACGGAAACCTTATGCGTACTGCCGCAGAAGAAGTTCGCGCACGAGGCGCATACACCGTGGTAATTACCGATAACATGAAATTCGCTGAGGGCGTTGCTGATGATGTGATATGTATTCCACAAGACGGATCCCTCACTGCCCTTCTCGCCACCATTCCTCTTCAGCTCATCGCCTACGAACTTGCCGTGCTCAAGGGATTGAATCCCGACAAGCCCCGAAACTTAGCAAAAGCGGTGACAGTGGATTGAGCTACAAGCTCTTCCAACGTGGTTCTTGGCGTACCAAAATATCTGTTGCATGAAGCGGATTTGCCATAATGTCTTTTACCGCCTTTTCCATGCGCATGCTTTGTGAGCCTTTTATGAGCACAATATCTCCTCCCTGCACGTGCATATCTAAATAACGACCAGCTTCAACACTGTCCTTAAACCACTCTACGCAATCACGATTCATTCCTGCAGCGATCGCTTCATCTGCAGCAATTTTCATGTGCGGACCAATGGCCAAAAAGAGATCCGCAACTTCTGCAACACGGCGACCGATAATGCGATGTTCGTTTTCAGCCATGGTTCCGAGTTCTGCCATATCACCAAGTACCGCGATATGACGGTCATGCGTTTCACCAGGCGTGAACGCCGTAAGCACATCAAGTGCTGCAAGCACGGAAGCAGGAGCAGCATTGTAGGTGTCGTCAATAATGAGTGAACCACGAATACCTGGGATGGGATTGAGGCGGCCGTGCACGGGCTCAGTTTGCTTTTCGAGTGCGTGAACTGCATCTGCAAGAGGAATTTCGTAAAAACGAGCAACCGCACACGCTGCAAGAACTGAGGAGAGAATGGTTTCTGAAATGCAGTTGGTGAGCACAATTTCTGCACGCTCGCTTCCTGCAACGATGGTTGCGGAAAAACGTGCAAAGTCTTCACCTTGCATAAACTTGCCGTCACCATCTTTGCGCGTGAAGAATGCAACATCTTTTGCCATGATGTCCGCTTCGTGATGAATGCCGTACGTTACGACGTTTGCGCGGAAACGAGATTTCATACCTCGCGTATGCTCGTTGTCCATATTAAGAACCACGAGACCTGCCTCGTCGACCTGATCGCCAAGTGACGCTTTTTCCTCGATGAGTGCTTCGTAGCTTGGGTAGTTACTAACGTGCACCGGAGAAACTGCCGTGATCACTGCAACTTCTGGCTTTGCAATCGTGCAAAGATACTCGATATCACCCTGCTTGTCTGCACCGTATTCAAGCACCAAATACTCTGGCATTTCCTCCTTGCCTGCGTTGCGAGCTAAAATCTTTATCCATTCCCATGCGTTTGACCCAGGGCTTAATTCTCCCAAGATGGCCAAAGGAACCCCGATCTCATTATTATAATTCTTTTGTGCCGTTCGTACGCGAAAACGTGCAGAGAGCGCATGCGCAATTGCGGTTCGCGTTGATGTTTTTCCTACCGAACCCGTTACTGCAATAATATGAGGCTTACAGGCAGCAAGTTGCTTACGGGCTACTTTTGCGAGCAAGGAATGGAAAAAGGAGGGCATAGATAGGAAAAGTATACAATATTTTCAATTTTACCTATTATTTAGCCCATATGACCATATCCGTAGTGATTCCCGTGTTTAATGAGGAGGGGATGATTGGCCCGTGTCTTGAGCATTTAGCCGCTCAAACGCTTCTTCCAAACGAAATCATCGTTGTGGATAATAACTGCGTCGACGCCACGATCAGCATTGCGAGCGCGTATCCGAATGTTCGTATTGTTACCGAAAAACAGCAAGGCATTATTTTTGCACGGGATGCGGGATTTAATGCTGCGAAAGGAGATGTGATTCTTCGTATTGATGCGGACACGCGCGCAACGAAAAACTGGGTAAAAGAAATGCACGAACTTGCGCTTCACTCTTCTGCAGATGCATTTACGGGTCCATGCTTCTTTTACGATACGCAATTTGGAAAAATTCTTGGCCTTGCTCATCGTCCTCTTTATTTTGGTATTAGTTACTTTTACCAAAGTCACCACACGCTTTTTGGATCAAACATGGCAATTCGGAAATCAATGTGGGAAAAGATGCGTACAGAAGTATGTACGCACGGAGATCACGTTATTCATGAAGATGTTGATCTCGCACTCCACATTGCGCAAGCTGGCGGAAAAATTGCGTATAGCCCCAAGTTGCTTGTAGGTATTTCGGGTCGACGCATGTCGCGCTCACTTGGCGACCTTTATCCGTACGTTACCCGTTGGCTTATTAACATGAAGAATCACGTTTCACGGTAAAGAAGCACACCGCGTATACAATTCCTATTATCCCCAAGCCGCCAAAGAATGCAGGAACGCTTGACTCGACTCCTGGAGAAATCATGTCGAAGTCGAGGATTGAAAAAAGTGAAATGAGTGACCAATCTCCCTGCGCGATGGCCATGATGGCCAAATAAGCTAAATGAAATATTGCAAAACAGAGAATGGTTCGGAAGAGCGCACGAATGTGGGGAGATTGTTTGCTGTTCATATGAGATTAGGATCCTACGTCTGTGTCATCTCGAACGTACCGTGTCATTTCGAACGTAGTGAGAAATCTTCGTGCCTGAAGATTTCTCCCCCCTCACACAAGCTCGGGGTCGAAATGACAGATAGACTTGACTGACGCTGGATGACGGAATGCGATAATTATAGTAAAAGTATAGCAAATATGATTGTAATCGCCCATGATATTCGTAGCCTCCACAATGTGGGTGCCATTTTCCGCAGTGCTGGGGCTTTTGGTATAGAAAAGCTTTTTTTAACGGGCTATACCCCAACGCCTCCCCGCAAAGAAATTGCGAAGGTTGCCCTTGGCGCCGAACGACTTATTGCCTGGGAAATAGGCGAAATAGCTGCAATCATTGAATCCTGCAAGAAAGCAGGCTACACTGTGCTCGCTCTTGAGCAAACACCTGACGCTCAAAATCTCGCAGATGTTCGCCAAGAAAAAGTTGCCCTCATCCTCGGAAATGAGGTAACAGGCATTGACCCCGCTGTTCTCGCGCTGTGTGACGGGAGCGCAGTCATTCCCATGCACGAAAAACGATCACTCAACGTGTCCGTTGCCGCAGGTGTGGCGATGTACGCACTAACCCAGTCCTTGTAGTTCAATGGATAGAGCGCTGGCCTCCGAAGCCGGAAATTGAAGTTCGAATCTTCACAAGGACACCACGAAAAAATATGGAAAAAGAAAAACAAAAGAAAGAAGAAGTGAATATCTCCCCATGTCCGAATCCCGATGTTTGCGGAAGCTGTGGGTGGAGTCATATTCCCTACGAAAAACAACTTAAACAAAAGATCTCCGATATTAACGGCTCATTTGCGTTGAAAAAACTCCCTATCACGGTTTCGGAAATTATTGGCTCTGAAAAAACAGCACACTACCGCAATCGCATGGACTTTGTGATTGACTGGCAAGGAAGTGTTGGACTTCGAGAAAAAGGAAAGTGGTGGCGCGTGATTGATAATCACCCCTGTTTTTTGGCTGATGAAAAAATTGATGCACTTTTTTCTGTGTGTCGTACGTGGGCAAAGACCTGCGGACTTTCTTTTTATGATCGCAAGGCGAACGTTGGGCTTTTGCGCTACGCTGTCATTCGCTCAACGACTCTTGGGCAAACGATGGTAACGATTGTGACGAGCGCACCGAAAGATGAAGATGAAAGACGACAGATAAAAGAAATCATCTCTCATCTCTCTTCTGCCGTCTCTCATCTTCCCACGACATTAATTTGGGCGATCAATCACACTATTACAGATGTTTCTCATGGGGGTGAGAATATTGTTATCAGTGGACCTGGGTATATTGAGGAAAACATTGGGCTCGTAGATCCTTCGTTACCTCAGGATCAACCAAAAATACGGTACCGCATTTCTCCCAATGCATTCTTCCAAACAAATCCGCACGCAGCGCCTTCGCTTTTGCAAGTCGTGAATACTTTTCTCGGCAATCTCTCTGGAAAAACATTCCTTGATCTTTATTGCGGAACAGGATTTTTCTCTCTCGCACTCGCAGGAAAAGCCGAGAAAACGATTGGTGTTGAACTCGTTGAAGATGCAATTAAAGACGCACGGGCAAATGCTGAGCTGAACGGCCTCTCTGAGAAAGTAACGTATCTTGCGCAACCTGCAGAGAGCGTAGACTGGCTTGCCTACAATGCCGACGTCGTGCTTCTTGATCCGCCTCGTGCAGGGCTTCACCCTTCAACGCTTGCTGACTTACTGAAGCCAAATGCTCCCGAGCATGTTGTGTATGTTTCGTGTAACTACAAGAATCTTGCACGTGAGCTTGCGATTCTTCAGAATCATTACACCGTGCTCGACGTAAAGGCGGTTGATATGTTCCCGCATACACCGCATGTTGAAGTTGTCGCGAACTTGCAGAAGAAAAACGTGAAGTAAAAAAATCCCCCTCGGCCTTACGGCTTCGGGGATTTTTTTGTTATGGCAGCTGTAACGTTGGTTCGATCGCCTGACGCATCACATCGCAACCAGGAGGCAATCCCGAACCGTCATCATATCCAGAGCCACATGAATTTGTGAACATTAGCCAATCCTCACTTATCATCTGCGGATACATATCTCCTCCTACTGCACAGATATCAAAATCCTTCTGAAAATCCTCTAGACGCGTGTAGCCCGGAGTATTAGGAATAATAGTCACGCGATAATTACCCTGTTGAGAGGGTTCAGTGGAAGAAAATGAATATACAATTTTTTCTGATCCGGAAAATTCTTCAATGAGATTTTCAAAATAGCCCGCTTCATGCACCGTTCCGCATTCATTCGACATGCTCTCAAGATCTTTTTCCGTGTAGTCAACGAAAGATTCCGTACTTACAAAAACCTTAGCAGCTACTCCCTCGAGAGAGTATATGAGTGGGAGCTCTACATATTCCGCGTCAGCCTTTTCTTCGACTTCCAGGGGAATACGGGCAGCATTCTGCAAATCAGCCAAAAGCATTTTATTTTCCTTGCTGAGCAGCGTAATGACAAGCATTGCGAATCCAAGCGCAAGCAACGTCATAACCCACATTCTCCAGGACTCGCGAGGTTTCGCATCTAACCCACGCACAGTAGATGCACGCGTTTCTCCAATTTTTTTCATATGTGGAAAATTATAACATACGCCGTTCACAAAAAGCTTACCTAAAAATTGCCTTTTTCATCTTTTTTTGCTAAAGTCTCACCAATTATTCTTTGCGTCTGCTTGGAGCAGACGATCACCTCATCACTATGAAAGCTGGTTTTGTTGCCATTATTGGTCGTTCGAACGTAGGAAAATCAACCCTTATTAACACCCTTGTTGGTACTAAGGTGGCTATTACCACTCCCAAACCACAAACTACGCGCCGTCCTATTCAAGGCGTGATTACCCGGCCCGAGGGACAGATTGTTTTTGTTGATACTCCAGGTGTCATGCAAAAAGCAAAAGACGCACTCACCCAACGTTTGCTCAGCTTTGCAAAAGAAGCGCTCCACGGCGTTGATGCGGTAATGTACGTCGTTGACCCCACACGCTCTATTGGAGATGAGGAAAAACAAGCGTTCAAATTGCTTGACTATGTTACTGCGCCAAAAATGCTCGTCATTAACAAAATCGATGACCACATGTCTCGTAACTACATCGAATACTACCGCGATCTTGCAAAACAATTTGACGCATACGCCGAAGTATCTGCACTCACCGGAAAAGATACCGATACACTCGTTCGTTGGCTTTTTACCAAAATGCCAGAAACCGAAGAACTCCCCTACCCTGAATTCCAATTCACCAACCTCAGTAACACTGACTGGATGGCAGAGCTTATTCGTGAGAAATTATTTTTGCGTCTTGATAAAGAAGTACCGTATTCAACGCATGTTGAAGTTGATGAAATTACGCGTCGTGAAAATGGAACAACGTATGTGCACGGTATTGTGTACACCAACGCAGAGCGATATAAACCGATGATTATCGGGCAAGGCGCGCGTGGTATTAAAGAAATCAGCCAGTCGGTTCGCAACGAACTTGAAGGTGTAACAGGCAATAAGTATTTTATTGCACTAGAGGTTGCGGTTGATCCACGCTGGATGGGGAAATTTGAGTAACTTCGTAGCCCTCGAGTGCGGCATCAGCGTGGAGCGTTTCGAGTGCAATCGTTACCCAAGAAGCAGGACGAGGAACAACTGAAAGTACGAGAGGATTTTCTGCATTCGCGAGAATCTCAAACTTTGCAAAAGTATTTTCTGCAGTAATGGTTTGCACCTCTACCTTTTCGCCGTTGTATATTAATTCATATGATCCCCAATCTGCGTCTGCAGAAAGGGTGGTGAGTGATGAAACATCCGCTTCAGTTGGGGCGGATGTTTCATTTCCTTGCAATTTGTCTACAAGACCCGATGCTTGCTCGTAGTAGGAACCGAGTGTTGCGAGTAAAGAATCGATACCACCAATAGTCACCGTTGCATGGCGCGTTGTTACCAAACTCTCGTACTGACCACGCGAAAGCCATAGCAAGCTATTCCCTTCCCCAGAAAGATCGATGGCGCCCTGTTCCCATACCGAAGGGACTTCGAGATGTGTGCCGTTTTCTCCCCCATCTGCACGAATAGTTCCTTCAAGAGTCATTTCTTCGTACTGAACTTCGGGCACAGGAACCCCTGAACCTACGGGAGAATTGAACGCTGATTCTCGAGCAGTTTTTGAAGCCTCCGTTTCTTGTTGTGCTATTTTTTTCCAAGTAAGTTCAATAAGCGCAGGGTCCCACGTTGTTACCGTCACGCTCGTTACGTCCTCCGTAGTAAAGGGATTATCAAGACCTGCAGTTGTTTCTTCAAGAATCATTCCTGTACCCGATGACATCAGAATATCTGTCGCAGCCTTTTCACTCACTGCTAAAGGATTTGTGCATCCCACGCCCAAAAGGAGCAGACTACTTGCGAGGAATGTTGGGGCTAGGCGCATATGAAAGAATGATAGCAGACTTCTTATTTTTTATAGATGAATATGTCTTCGACGGCACAGCGAAAAAACTTTGCGAGTTTATACGCAAGGATAAGATTTGGTGCACATGCATGCTGTTCAAGTATAACGATCGTCTTTCGCGAAACGCCGATATGATCCGCAAGATCTGTCTGCGTTAAGCCAAACATCGTCCGATACGCGCGAAGTTGGGAAATAATTGTGCTCATGTATTTTTACACTAACATACAAAATACATGTTTCGGTTTATGGCGCTGGAGAGTAGGTGTGAGTATCTTTTGAGAAAAGGTCGGGCGAACCCTTTGCCCAAGAGGGGGTGTTCAAATTTTACTAATGCCATTTCTTGAAATGTAACCTTTACGTTACATTTTTAAATATTTCTTAGTAAATATGATATTCTATGGTTTTTTATTTTTAGTAAGAAAAAATAACTTTCTTCATATTCATTAATCTTTTTATATAAAAGTAACGTAGAGGTTACATTTCAGACATCTTACGAAACTGCAAAAAAGCACCCCCCCTTCACCTTCCGAATATTCTCCCAACCCCTTACCAGAATCACCTCACAACCTATAACCCGATTCATTTCACAGACTTCCCTCCCTTCATCCACTCTCGCAACCGATCTTCATCACATGATCCGCAAATATAATCATTATTCTCGTCGTTAAAGAAAAATGGTACGCCGCCGCATAATCCGCGATCAATCAATTCGAGCTTCATGGCATTTGCCTCGTTATTCCACACTTCAAGCCTCTCTACTTTTACCCCAAGCTCTTTTGCAAGTTTTTCCACCATCGGCATCATCTCAATGCAGTGTGGACACGTTTCTCCGTAAAATTCGTAGAACATAGAAATATTTTCCCCTATTCTACTCTTTCATTTCCGCAATTCGAACGTTGCCCTGTGCATCAATTGATATAAATCCGTCCTTTTGTAAACCATCAATGATCCGCTGTATATGAAGATTATCCGAGAGACCAATTTCTTTTGCGATATTATTGCGTCGTAAAATAACGTTTTTATGCAGTGCCTTTAAGAGGCGACCGCGATACATTCGATCTGAGCCCTCAAACTTTTTTTGCTTTACTTTCACAATGTCATCTCCCTTACACGGGTATGACGCACAGATCGTTTGCAAAGGACACGTTTCACATTGCGGCCTTCGTGCAGTGCATTTGCTTGCGCCCAAATCCATGAGTGCATGGTTCCACGAGGCAACGTTGGTTGGCACGACCTCTTTCGCAAGTGCGGCGACCGCTTTTGCGTCTTTTTTGTGATATCCAAAGACTCTCCGAAGAACGCGATCGATATTCGTATCTACCGGCGCGGAGCCCTTGATACGAAATGCGAAAGCTGCAACCGCGCCTGCGGTGTAGGGGCCAATGCCAGGTAATGTCCGCATTGATTCTTCATCTTGAGGAAAGCTCCCCCACTCTTCAACGGTCGCTGCAAGCTTTTGCAGCATGAGTGCGCGACGGTTATACCCAAGTCCACTCCACGCCTTGAGTACATCAGCGGTTTTTGCATGTGCCAAAGATGCCCACGTAGGAAAAAGCTGAAGCCAGGCTTCCCATTTTGGGATTACGCGATCAACCTGCGTTTGTTGAAGCATGACTTCAGACAACACAATTGCATAAGGATCTTGAGTCTTGCGCCAAGGAAGATCTCGTTTTGCTTTTTGATACCACGTGAGGAGCAGCCGACGCATCTTTGTGGTACGCTCTTTGTGATTCATAAGGTGAAGTTAGGAAGTATATGCTTTTATTCCCCAACTTCACAATACGCTTATCCGCACTGCCCATCGCGTTCACGGTTATTGTCGTTGTCGTACTTGTTCTTCTTGTTGGCAGACGGCTCGATCTTCCTTTTGCAGGTGGTGAAGGCGCAGGGTTACATGCCGCGGCAACCTTCGTCGACCTTAAAGATCTTC
>JBBTSN010000040.1:12750-14181 GCA_038078775.1 Patescibacteria group bacterium
GAATATAGCGGCGCAGAGCTTCCCGTATTCCCAGAAAGTCTTGCTCGAGGAGAGACCGTAACCACAAATGCGTTCGCGTTTGGTCGATATAGCATAAATAATGAATGCACTATTGCTCTCGCAGAAAATTCTTCACTCGTGCTTGAAGACGGCAGAAGGAGATACAATGTTTTTAATTTGCTCACCGGTCGCACCGTTGCAACAGGAGACTGCACATTTACCACGCGAGAAACGGAGATAGACGTGTATGGATCTGCAACAATTATTCATTTTTCATGGCTCGATGAAATTGCTGTGAAAGTTCTTGAGGGAGAAGCTGTTGTTTCGCAGTCAGGAACAACGACCATACTTACCCCAGAAAGTCCCGCTCTACAATTCTCCACACTTCCAAACAGCATCACACAAAAAGAGATTGGATTTTCTTTAACGCAAAATAATCTGATATCATCTTTCTATAGCTGGAGCTTAAACGACTAATATGGGAGAAAAAGAACCAAGACCACAAGAAACATCACTCGCCACTCCATCGTGGCAAAAAATCACCGAGGCAGTTACTTTTCTTAAGCGACAGGTGAGTGAAACCCGAGAAACCGGACAAAAGCTCCTCAACCACCCTGAAATACAAGAAGGGAGCGAGGCTGCTTTTCGAGCCGCGGTAAACGTTGCAATTTCTTGTGCCGATCTCGTACCCGTTGCTGGGGCGGTTGCTTCTTGGGGAGCTGATGCGCTCAAAATCATCGATGAAGTCCGGTACCGTAAAGCACAAAAAGAAGCCTTGGAACGAGGTGAGAATCCGCTCAACGTAAAACATAAAAGATATAATCTTACTCCCGATGTGCATGTTCTTGTGGCAACGCTCACCGAGGGGCTTGAAGTGTTTACGCTCCTTGGAATACCCATGCCAACTCATGCCATCGAAACTGCAAACCAGCTTTGGTACGACGTTCCTCGTTTATATAAAGGCATTCAAAAAACTCGTGAAGTTCTCATAAAGATTCATGCGCAACGCGAAAAGGCCCGGAAGGCTGCTGCGCAGTTTGATACGAGCCAGTTCATGAAAGAGGTATTTAACAACCTTGAAGAAGGTGATGACGAATAAGTATGACTGACCGCGAAGCACTCCAAGAACTCCTTTTTGTTGCGCCCATTTCCGAAGATGATAAAGCGCGTATTCTAGCAATTATTCCCGAGATGACCGAGGAAGAAGTCCGTGTACTCGGAGAAATTCTTGCAAAAGAAGAACGTGCGTTTGATGCACGTCTTTCTTCGGCTATCGATCAAGCTGATGTGTTTTTAAAGGAGTACGCGAACTAGCTCATTCTGTCATCCCGACCTGCCTGCCGGCATGCAGGCGCCAGGAGGGATCTCCCTGGTAGATCATCCCTCACGTACGTTCGGGATGACAGGTTACACCTCAAACACCTGATTCAT
>JBBTSN010000041.1:0-2808 GCA_038078775.1 Patescibacteria group bacterium
ACTTCCCCCTGGCTCTCGTGTCCAAATTACCTCTTTTTCAGGGTATTTTTTTCTGAAAAAATCAACCAACATTTTTGATTGTGTGGTTTTTCCGGTTCCCACAACTCCCTCAAAAACAATATACATATACCGCCATTCTACATGATGCCTTTCATTTCTTCGAAAAGATGTCGTATACTCTATCCACCATTTCTATGAAATCACTTCTTTCTTTGGGTGCGCTCATTGATACCAGCTTTGAGCACTACAAAAAGCACCTCCCCTCTATTCTTGGCACCACGCTTTGGCTTCTAGCCGCTGCCATTCCTTCGGCGATTGGCATTGTGCTCAGCCAGGACGGCGATGCAGTAAACGTAACTACTTGGATGTCTTTTGGCTTTAGTGCACTTGGTGGAATCATCGGTGTTCTCGCATCTATTCATATTAGCGTTGCACTGATTGCGAGTTTGCGCGAACAAAAAGAAGGAAACATAACCGACCCGCGAGTATTTCTTAAAAAGGCATTCTCCCTTGATTTGAGTTACGTGTGGGCAACCATTCTTAAAAGCATTTTTGTTGGCATTATTCCGCTTATCCCTCTTCTTATTTCTATTGGTGCGTTTAGCTTCGCGCTTCGTTCTGAAAACGGCATGCTCGTGAACGTTCTTGCGATTGTTGCATTTGTCACCATTCTTCTTGCTCTTGGAGGCGCGTTGAAATTCTCACTTCACTACAACTTCGTTCCTTACGCAACTGTTCTTGACGGAAAGCGCGGCATGGAAAGCCTTCGCACGAGCGCAGCACTTGTTAAGGGACGTTGGTGGCCAATCTTTTGGCGTGTTTTTCTTCCCAAAGCACTCTACACCCTTATTTTCGTCGTTATTCTTGCGGGAACACTTTGGACAACCGGTATTATAGGAATCGCCCTCTCGCAAGGATCGTTCTTCCTTGCAAAGCTCTTTGCACTCACCAACTTCTTTATTTCTACACTCATTAACGCGTTCCTCATTCCTATTCTCTTGCTTAACGATTACTACGTGTATGAAAATCTTCGGGAAACAAAATAAAGAGACTTCTCAGCAAAACGCCGTTCCCGGCGTTTTGACTCTTTTGAAGCAAACGCATGCGCTTGCAAAACAGGAGCGTATACTTCTTGCGGGCTATGCCGCATGGATCATGATGCCCGCGCTTGCCACGTTTGGGGTCACTTTTCTCTCCCTTTCTTCTTTTTGGGAAAGTACGCTCACCAATATCATTCTTGTGGGAGATATTTTGCTTGGAACGTGGGTAGGCGCATGCCTTACCCTCGTTGCTATGAGTCGATTGCGAAAAGAGCCTCTCGAGGAACGAGAAATAAGCACTCGAGCTCGAAAAGCACTCCCTGTACTTTTGTATCTTTTTGCGTTTTCACTTTTCTGTGTTGTTGCAGGAACGTACCTTCTTGTTCTTCCTGGTATTGTAGCGTTTGTTTGGCTTGCCTTTACCGATGTTGCCGCACTTGAAAAATCTGGAGTCACTTTTTCGCACGCCATTACGAGCAGCAAAAATCTCAGTAAAGGAAGGTTTCTGAATGTATTCTGGAAACTTCTTGCAGGAAATGCCGTACTTGGCATGGTGTATTTCGTGCTTTGTCTTTTGGTTCTTGGAAGTGCTTTCGCTGCAGCGGGAATCAATCCTACCGAACTCCTCAACGGCGTTCTTACCGCGGAAGCCAAATTCCCTTCCTGGATTCCCCTTCTTCTTACAGCTCTTTCCCTTCCGCTCATCCCTTACACTGCGATCTATACCGTTGCGCTTTACGATGGGCTCAAAACACGATAATCTCGACATTATTATCGACGCATGATTATGGGAGACGCCATAAATGGCGTCCCTACACACACCTATGGAACTTATTCCTGTTATTGGACTTGAAACCCACGTCCAGCTCAAAACCCGTTCAAAACTCTTTTGTCTTTGCATTGCGGGAGGCGAAGGGCTGCCAAACGCACATACCTGCCCTATTTGCTTAGGACACCCTGGAGCTCTTCCTGTGCTGAACAAAGAAGCGCTTCGTTTTTCTATTCGCCTTGGATTGGCGCTCAACGGCACCATTGCCACACATTCAAAGTTTGATCGGAAGCACTATGTGTACCCTGATCTCTCTAAGGCCTATCAGATTTCTCAGTTTGATATGCCAGTTATGGAAGATGGCAGTCTCTCCCTCACCGATGAAAAAGGTGAAACGTTTTCTATTCGCATTGAACGTCTTCACCTTGAAGAAGACGCGGGAAAGAACATCCATGACGCCTCGGGCGTTACGTATGTTGACTTTTCACGTTGTGGAACTGCGTTATGCGAAATTGTTACCAAGCCCGACTTTACCAATGCCGCGCAGGCAAAACAGTATCTCCACGAAATGCGGCTGATTGTTCGTACACTGGGCGTATCTGATGGCGATATGGAACGCGGACATTTGCGATGCGATGTGAATATTTCACTTCGAGAAAAAATGCCCGGCGGAACACTTGGCCCGCTCATGCCAAAAACAGAAATCAAAAACATCAACTCTTTTCGTGCGGTTGAACGCTCGATTGCCTTCGAGATAGCAAGGCAGACTGCACTTTGGAATGCAGGCACGCCGCCTGTTATTACTACAACGCGCAGTTGGAACGAAGAAACCGGGGAAACTGACTTGCGCCGTGAAAAAGAATCACTCGGTGACTATCGCTACTTCCCTGAACCCGACCTCCCCCCGCTTGAGCTTTCTGCGCTTGTACAAACCCTCCAAGGAACGCTTCCCGAGCTTCCTCAGGTAAAACGTGCGCGCTTTGTAAAGGAGCTTCGCAT
>JBBTSN010000042.1:0-1580 GCA_038078775.1 Patescibacteria group bacterium
CTTCCAGACATCTACGTAGGTGAAACGGTTGCAGAAAAAGCTGATGCAGAAGGTCTTCCTACTCTCTCCATCGATGCCCCTACGCTTACCATGAACATCATGCCCAACAGCTCTCCGTTTGCAGGGCGTGAAGGGTCGCTTGTTACCTCTCGTCAAATTCGCGACCGCTTGGAGCGCGAGCTTGAAATCAACGTTGGACTCCATGTTGATTTCCCAGATGGTGAAGCTGAATTCCGTGTTTCTGGACGTGGTGAAATGCATCTTTCAGTGCTTATCGAACAGATGCGTCGTGAAGGTTTTGAAATGCAGGTTTCTCAGCCTCAGGTTATTATGCGCACCGAAAACGGCGTTCTTGAAGAGCCAATGGAAACCATCATTGTTGATGTACCCGATGAATTCTCTGGGACGGTTATTGAAAAGCTTGGTCGTCGCAAAGGTGAAATGGTGAACATGGAATCAGAAAATGGATCTACCCGTTTGCAGTACTTGCTCCCTACGCGTGGTCTTCTTGGCTACCGCACTGAATTCATGACCGACACGAAGGGTCAGGGTACACTCTCGCACATCTTCTCCCACTACGGACCGCACAAAGGTGAAATTAGCCGTCGTACCACCGGAAGTATTATTTCGGGTGACACCGGAAAGACTACACCATACGCGCTTGCCATGGTGCAGGAACGTGGACCGCTCTTCGTTGCCGCAGGTACCGAAATTTACGAAGGTATGGTTATTGGTGCAAGTATGAAGGAAACCATGACCGTGAACGCGGTACGTGAAAAGAAGCTCACCAACATGCGTGCATCAAGCGCAGACCACATTGTGCAGGTTACTCCTCCAATCGACATGAACCTTGAGCGTGCACTCGAATACATCGACAGCGATGAATACGTCGAGGTAACGCCTCTTAACGTTCGTATTCGTAAACAGCATCTTACTGAAACTGATCGTAAACGCGCTGAACGTGCATAAAAAAGAACGAAACGCATAATTGCGTTTCGTTCTTTTTTATGCCTGAGGAAATGATTTATTCTCCTCCTTATTCCTCAACAATTTTTCCCATTCTCCATCTTCTCTACGTAAATAATCAATTTCTTCAAGAAGGTCTCCATGAGTATCTAAAAGTGTTTTAACTTGTTCAAGAAGACTAGGGATAGTTCCATTCTTCAAGCCCGCAAGCATTTTTTTCGCGTGTTCTCTTCTCTCTTGGGTCTCGCTAATATTCTGAGATATTTTAATATAATTTTCTATATCCCTTTTAAATATTTTTAATAAGTTTACAGCCGTTTTCACTTGTTCTTCGAGAACAAGTGATTCTTTTTCAAATTTTTCTGCCTCTTCCAAATAGAATGAATATTCTCTTGAACTTTGTTTTTTTCCATATGCTTTAGTAATCTTTCAGCTTTTGAATGATATCTTTCTGCTGAATTTTTTCGAGGGCTTTTGCTTCAATCTGACGAATACGCTCACGGGTAACGTCGAATTCCCGGCCCACTTCTTCAAGTGTGTGAGAAACGCCGTCTTCAAGACCGAAACGGAGTTCAAGGATTTTTTGCTCACGAGGA
Organism: Patescibacteria group bacterium; assembly: GCA_038078775.1. Classification (GTDB taxonomy): domain Bacteria; phylum Patescibacteriota; class Patescibacteriia; order UBA9934; family UBA9934; genus JAGORL01. The sequence goes on from JBBTSN010000042.1 coordinate 1,563, forward strand.
GTGAGATCCTTCATCGCA
>JBBTSN010000043.1:0-4399 GCA_038078775.1 Patescibacteria group bacterium
TATCCAGAGTGGAACATACCCATGGATTTGTTAACCGGATCATACACAAATACGGGCGCGCAATCCGCAGCTGCAACCAAGAGGGGAATGTGTTCCATTTGGGTAATAAGTCCGTCCGCCACGATACTCGCGAGCTTTTCCTTTGGTTGCGCGAGATAGGCTTCGTCTACGAGAACAATTTCTTTGCCGTGCACGAGACGCGTTTTAATCATTCGGTGCAAATCAGCTTCTGGATCAAGTCGCTTTACGAGACGTCCAAGAATGAGACCGGCGACCACTTTCTTTCCTCGGTACTCATCAACAGAGGCTGAGTTTCCGCTTGCCTTGAGCGCCTCTTCAAGTGCAGATCGATCGTCAATGACGCGCTTGGCATCGGCGGTGACGCGTAGGCGCGGGGTAGGCTTTTCGGGCTCTTCATCAAGTGCAAATTGTTCAAGTTTTTTCGTAGTGGAGCCGATAGCAACATCTTGAGAGAATTCAGCTAAACTTCCCGGAATCCATACGCCATTTTCAATACGTTCTCCGTTTGTTTCTTTTGCGGGAAGATTTTTTCTTTCTTGTGGAGGTTGTGCAGATTCACCGCGCATACAGCATTAAACATTTTTGCGAAAGAAAATTCTTTCCTTTACAGATGTTAACAAGATAAGTGGATACAAAATAGCAGATGTGTGTATAGATATTTTCTTAGAGCTCCCAGGGCAGAGGGAGCGTTCCGGTAAAGGGGTAGTCACCAAAGAGCACATCGGCAACGCCGTCGCCTTCACTTCCGGGGAGCCAAGCGGCAACGATGGCGTCCCAGCCTTGTGCATATTCGCTTATATCAAGAGGCCTTCCCGATACAATAATAATGACGATTTTTTTGCTTGCGGCCTGTACCTTTGCAATCGTCGCAAGATCTTCGGGGGAGAGGGTAGGATGTGCACTATCACCCCAGCCTTCGGCATAGGGCGCTTCTCCTACGACGGCAATGCCTACATCGGCAAGATTTTCATGGTCAGTAAAGTCTCCCATGAGGCTGTACTCAACTTTGGTCCCCTCAGAAACCGCTTGCTGAATACTGCTGAGGATAGTGGTGCCAGGAATCCAATTACCATCAATGCCTTGCCACTCAACCGTCCACCCACCCGCTTGGCGTCCAAGATTATCTGCACTCGATCCCGCAACAACAATGTGAGAAAGATCTTTTTGCAGCGGAAGGGTAGCGGAAGTATCTTTAAGAAGCACGAGAGATGCACGTACGGCTTCTCGAGCAACCGCACGATGTTCAATTGACCCAATACTATTCGGGGGAATAGTATCTTCGTTTTCTTTATCAAAAAGCCCTGAAGAAAACTTTACGCGTAAAATACGAGTAACGGCATCATCAAGACGTGCAAGGGAAATATCTCCCGTTGCGACCGCGATGCGCATATGATCGGTAAAAACGTGGTAATCAAAAGGGAGCATAACCATGTCCACTCCTGCGTTGATTGCCGTAACGAGAGCTTGATATTCAGTTCCAGGAATCTCAGAGACTCCATTCCAATCAGAAACAATAAATCCTTCAAACCCAAGCTCACCTTTGAGGACGTCGGTAATGAGGTATGTATTTGCAATAAGCTCAGTTTCGTCCCAAACAAGATGGCCAACCATCACACTTTCTACACCAGCCTTAATAGCGTTAGAGAAGGGAGGAAGATGCATTGTGCGAAGCGTTGTTTCGTTGATAAAGCTTATGCCTTGATCGATGCTGAAGTCTGGATTTGTTGAAGTACCCCAAGCCATTGAACCCGTTCCTACGTAATGCTTTGCAGTGCCTATTACGGAGGGAGTATTGGCAAGAGGTGTGTGGAGGCCTTCAATATACGCAACCCCAAGTTCACTAACCTTTTCTGGATCGGTCCCAAAGGTCTCATACACACGACCCCAGCGAGTGTCTTCCGCAATATCAAGCGTTGGCGCGAAGTTCCAGGTAATGCCCGTAGCGGCCATTTCTCTAGCAGTTATTTCTCCAATGCGGCGAATAAGATCGGGATCATTTGCCGCACCAAGACCAATGGCATGCGGAAAGATGGTTGCTCCCGGTACGTTTGCGTGGCCATGCACCGCATCGACGCCATACAAGAGAGGAATGCCGAGGCGACTCTTTTTTGCAGAAGCTTGAAAGATATTCACCATGTCGAGCCATGCTTGTGGGGTGTTTGGATCGGGATTGCCTCCGCCACCACTGAGCAGTGCTCCTATTCCGTAGGTAGTGATATCTTCCGCATTGTGCACGCTGTTTTTCTCTACAAGAGCAAGTTGGCCAATTTTTTCTTCAATAGTCATGAAGCTGAGTAAATCTGCAACTCGTACGTCGATAGATTGTGTCGCATCGCGGTATACCGCATCCGCAAAAAGATCCTGTTTCCTCAGAGAAGAAAGAGCTGCACAGCCTGTTCCCACAAGAAGTATCACGAGGAAGAGGGAAATACAAAGGCTTTTGTTCATACGAACGCACCTTACCATGAAACGTTTATTTTTGTGCTTCCTGGTACTTTTCCCAAAGTGTTTGGAATGGAAGAGATGAAGTGAGGAGATCTTGGAACGAGCCTGAAGCAATAATGCGACCGTCTTTAAAGAAGTAGATCACGTCGAAGAGATGAAGGAGATGAAGGCGGTGGATAGAGGAAATAACCGTTTTATCTTTGAACGTCTTAAAGATATTCTGATAAATCATTGCTTCATTTTTCATGTCGATGCTACTCGTGGGTTCATCGAGAAGAATAATTGATTTATCAGTACACGCCATAAGGCCACGCGCAAGAGCAAGACGCTGCTTTTCTCCGCCACTCAGATTTACACCTTTCTCAACAAGAGACGATTCCCATTTGTTTGGAAGACGTTCAGCAACTTCGGTAAAACGTGCCATATCTGTAAACTTTTTGATGGTAGGAAGCGTATGGTCAACACCCATAGTGATGTTCTCCTTAATGGTCGTTGAGAAGATTTCTGGATCTTGGGGGATGAGCGCAATATGTTCGCTCATCATCTCAATACCGTATTTAAGGGTTTTGCGATCAAGGGAAATATTTCCTTGTTTTGGTGTGTAGAGCCCACGAAGGATTTTGAGAAAGGTAGTTTTTCCACTGCCACTTTCGCCAATGAGTGCAATACGTTCCCCGTGCTTTATGACGAGCGAAACATCTTCAAGGTGAAGATTTGCACCGGTGTCTGTATGGTATGAGAAAGAGAGATGATTAATGGTAAGCCTTTTCCATGCCATGCCGGGGCGAATGGTGGGAACATGCTTTCTTCCTTGGAAATCTTTGGCGATACTTTCTGCATTGAGAACATTGGTTTTTTGTTGTACCACATCGCCGTATTGGTACGCGAAGCGAAAAAATACCTCAGTAACGCGCATAACGTAGCTGTAGAGAAGGTACACCGATCCAATGGTAACCACGGTTCCTGCCGCAACGGTACCCACAAAATAGGAACACAACACAAAGAAGACAACCAAAGCGCCCGCAACGGAAACGATGAACCATTTAAACTCATTCATTTTGTTGTTTCGAACAAAAAGCTCATACGGTTGATGAAGTTTTTTTGAAATGGCTTTGGTAACGAGCTTTTCAATGCGAAGAATGATGACCGTAGTAACGTTACTGATGACGTCAAATACCTTGGCGCTGCTAGCATTTTCCGACTTGTTGATGTGATCGTATTGAGCAATGAGGCGTTTATCAAACTTGAGAATGGCAAAAATAGTAAGAACAACCATAATAGATACAATAATGGTTGAATTGATATCAAAGTAGGCGAGAATAATAAATGAAGTAATGAGGCGAGCAAAACTCTCAATAAGCGCAAAGGTTTCTGTGCCGAATCGATACAGCGCTTGACTGCCTTTTTCAATTTTATCAATAGTATCGCCAGAATGGTGATCGGTGTGCCAGCTAGCTGGGAGATCGAGCGTTCCTTCAAGAAGAAACATTTTGTAATTGATACGTGCCTTAAAGGCATTCGTAATTTCAAGTACACGTGCAGGTCCATGAAACATCCAGAACGCAAACTGAACACCAACGAACGATGCAGAGAGGAGAAGGATGAATTGAATATTCTCGCGCGTAACTCCTTCAAGCGCAATAACATCAAGTACTTTTGCAACAAGAAGTGGTTCTGCAGTAGCAACAATGTTTGCACCTAAGAAGAGCAAAATATAGAGGACAACATTCTTTCTATTTCCTTGGGAGAAATGCCAGAGCTTATGAGAAAGAAAAACGAGGGGATTGTTTTTGAGCGCCATAAAAAGATGCTCACAGTATACTACGCGGTAATATTTGTTGCGGCTTCAATAATAATCTTCGCAACATCTATTCCTGTTGCGCGTTCAAGTTCACCAAAACCAGGATTCGCATTTATTTCAATGAGTAAAGGA
>JBBTSN010000044.1:0-5879 GCA_038078775.1 Patescibacteria group bacterium
AAAAACAAAAACAAAAGAACAAAGAACAACACCGCAAGCGTGGCTTGAATCCAAGGATTACGTAAGTGAAAAAAAGAAATATCAAACGTTTCCGCATCGCTCACCATATTTCCCACCTCATCAACAACGGCGAGAGTTACTACATACTGCCCCGCATCAGGAAAAGCATGCACCAACGTTTGCTGCACCGATGTCGCACCGTCACCAAAATCCCACCCGTACGTCACCTCACCCTCACCTTCACTCGGAAGCGCCGTAAATTCGTACGTTCGCCAATCAATCCGACGATAAGAAAATTGAGCATACGGAGAAATACTCAACGTACCAAATCCAAAGATCCCTGGGTTTTCTTGTGGCACCTGCGCACTCGTACCTATTGGCTCATTATCAACGGGTGCAACAGCCTGTACCGATGTACTCACTGGAACATCAATGGCCACAGGCTCAAGAGCAAAAACAGGTTCCTCGACAACGACAGGTTCTTCCGAAACAGCAATTGGATTTGCACTTTTCGATGCATCGTCAGGATACGCATCGCTTCCATTACTCACCCCATCTTCATCTCGATCATCATCGCACACATCCCCTCTGTCATCTCCGTCGCTATCCGTCTGATCCAGATTCTCATCATCAACACAATTATCTTCATCATCAACAACACCATCATGATCAGCATCACGAATACTGGTAAATAGTTCCGTAATCGCTTCGTCATTTGCAGCGTTTTCATCATCAGGATCTTGGCCTTGAATCACCGCGCGAATATTAAACGTTCCTTCGGGGACATCATAATCAACATATACATCATCACTCCCCCCATTCGCCAACACCGAAATCGTTTGTGAGCTTCCAATAAGCACAGCGCCCTGGTAAAAAATAACCTTTGCCGCAATATCAACTTCACCATAATTCCTCACCGTTGCATACAAACGTACGGTTTCTCCGGCATAAAGAGCATCTTCAGAGAAACGAATATTACTAGCAGAAATACCGAGATCAGCCGTTGCCGCAAAAAGCGTTGCCGGTGCAAGCACAAAGGCAAAAAGAAGAGAGAGAAGAAGCGAGGATTTCATAGAGAAAAATGAACCGTCTTTTCAAGTGATGCATACAATGGCCCCATCACCCAATGCTCACGCGCAATGTCCGCATGAATGTGCAGTCGAAGTGTATACGAAGGATGCACACGAATGACCACCCCCTCTAGTATACGCGGTATATCGAGGTGCAATTCCATACTCACCTCTTGGCCATTCTCCAATCGCAAAACAGCGGCCTCATCGGGCGAACAGTGCAAATGTGGGCGCGGCACAATAACCGATGTCTTACTCGCAATCTTACCCGCAGGTCCCACAAGCGTACAAATCCCCGCATCATCAAGCACACCAGACTTTGCAACCGGAGCCTCAATCCCTAAATACTTTGCCTCCATAGGCGTAAGTTCAACTTGCGTATGTCGACGCTCAGGACCCATATATCGCACGTTAATCGCACGCTTAAGCAACTTTCCTCGTACTTCCACACTCACATCGGTAGCATGTTGTCCCTGTTGAGAAATACGATGTGCAACCGTTGAAGAAGCATCACCAAAAAGCACCGCGTAATCCGCAGCAGAAAGATGAATATGGGACGGAACAACCTCTACCGGAATGGAGTGCATGGAACAATTATAGCAAACGTTTACTTCTTTCGGGCTAGAGGATTTTTAATGACCATATCAACACGACTACAAAAAATATTAATTCGCTCAACAGGAATTGCAGAATCACAAAGAATAAAAGAACCATCAGGCTGAGGCATACCCGTTGTCTGTAAATCTGCTTTAATTATAGTATTATTTACCTCTCTCTCCGCAGGAAAAAAAGGATGCTGTATAAACATAACCCATTTTTCTGAATCATTTTCTTTACGGTTAGGAAGTTCATCATATCCCTTTACATCTCCGCCACGAAGTGAATGAAAACTCGCATTTTTACGCAGTTGCTCCATCACTATCGAAGCAAAATAACTTTTTCCCGAATGAGGAACGCCGTACATAGAAAATGTGACCAAATCCTTCTTTTCTAAGAGAAAACTGACCCAATCCACCATTCTTTTCACTCCCTCTTCAAAAGAAACGACTTCTGAATTCTTTTCATGATTTTCGGGATTCTTTTCTTGTGATAATCTGGAAAATCCTCCTTCAAATACTTTCTTTCTGCCCATATACATTCATTTTATACTCTTGTCTGGTATATTCGCAACTCCTTCCGCATCTCGTGATGATTAGGAAACACTTTTGCTACAAGAGCCCAAAACTTCTGCCCATGATTAAACTCTTTCAAATGACACAGCTCATGCACCACAATGTAATCCGCCAAATGCGCCGGCAAATCAACAATTCGATAATTGAAATTGAGATTACCTCGCCGTGAACAGCTCCCCCACCGGGTCTTTTGATTTTTCACGGTAATCGTTTTATACGAAAAGCCGTAGATCTTGTTTAACACAGCAACTCGATCTTGTGTAAACGCTAACGATTCTTGTTTCGCGTCTGCATACGTACGAAAGGGCGCAAGATGTTGCGCCCCTACGGCCCGTCGACGCATGTCACTCTGCTTTTTCTCAATCCATTCCCTCTTCTCCGCCACAAATCGCCTAACCAAAACCATCGGCATGCGCTTCGGAATCGTCACCACACACTCCCCCGAACTCTTAATCGTAATCCGAAGCCGCCGCGCGCGCGTACTGGTGCGAAACGTTATTTTCATTCCCTCAATCATGCAGCTGCAAATATAGGAACTCTTTTTGAAATATAGTCTCCCTTGCTTTGCTCTTCACTTCGAAGCTCATAGTGCATTTGGAGATTCATCCAAAATTGAGATGACGTACCAAAATAACGAGCCAAACGAAGTGCGGTATCGGCAGTAATACTTCGTTCTCCACGAATAATCTGACTAATCCTTGTACGAGGAACGTCTAAATCATTGGCCAGTTTATACTGCGCAATATTCAAAGGCTTCAAAAATTCCTCAAAGAGAATTTCTCCGGGGTGAATGGGTTTAAGCTTTTTTGTCGTTGTTTTCATGTTTTATTAAATATTTTATAAATCAGCTATTTCAAATATCTTCTTAACTAAACCTTTTTTTGCATAGAAGGCACGAGAAACCGATCCATGTCCAGGTCCTTTTGTTCTCGCCTGAATCCACTTCCCATCTTTTCCGGTAAGAGCAACAAACCCTTCTGTAATCAGTTTGTTACGAATAAAATCATAATCAGCTTTTATTTCCAATATCAATTCATCATCTTCAGCAAAATCTAAATTTGCAACCTTTAAAAGCTTGGCCGACGCAGCATTACTTCCCGTCCATTCAACCGCACAAAAAACAATTGATTTAAGTTTTGCCCAGCAATGACTTTTAAAAAAATCATGAGCAACGAGCTCATGCGGATTTAGCATGGTAATCGCCATAGTCTCTCGTGGCATGATAATTCCCTTTTTTTCTTGAAAAGCAACAGACTTTAGTTCAAAAGAAAGACCATTCGGAGCTCTAGAATTGTTGTTTTGTAAGCCCGCAAGACGCTCAAGTAGCAGACCTTTCCAACCTTTATTTTGCTTTCCATCTTTAAATGGCTGAATATCAAACTGCTTTGCAAGTTCAGCAAGATCTTGTCCGATAAAACTTTGCAGATTTCGTATCGCGTTAGTTCGTGTAACAATTTTCATATACTAGCAAAGCTTACCGGGTACACTTTTAAATAAATCCGTATATCTCTTCAGGGAAAGACCTAAATACGCCTCATCCTTATCAATACCAATATACTTCCGTCCGGCCATCTTTGCGGCTACTCCTGTTGTACCAGCTCCATTAAAGGGATCCAAGACAGTTGCCCCTTCATGTGTGGATGCAAGGACAATTCTTCTCAGTAAATCAAGAGGCTTTTGAGTAGGATGTTTACCGTGGATTTTCTCCCAAGTTTTAGGCGTACCGACAGACCAAACACTCCTCATCTGCTTTCCGGGCTGCTTTATTGAATCTTCCCGCCAATCCCCCTGCCTCATTTCGTCATAATTAAAAACATGTTTGGCCGCTTTGGACTTTCTAGCCCACAACAATGTTTCATGGCTTGCAGTAAAGAAACGACAGCTTAAATTTGGTGCGGCATTTGGCTTAAACCAAGCAATATCATTTAACATATGAAATCCGGCCGTTTGTAAAGCAAAACCACAGGCGTAAATTGAATGATAAGTACCGCTAATCCAAATAGTTCCTTCAGGCTTAAGAACGCGTCTGCAGGCATCTATCCATTTTTTATGAAATGCAAAATCAGCCTCGATTCCTTCACTCTTATCCCAACTCCCCTTATTTACACTAACCATTTTTCCAGCGTGAACCGTAAAACCACCATTTGATAAAAAATAGGGAGGATCTGCAAAGATCATGTCCACAGAATTTTCAGGAATTGTTGCGAGAACATCAAGACAATCCCCATGAAACAGAGTGATATCCTTTTCCGAATGGAATATTTTCATGGATTTTAAAAGCTAGTAATAATATATTCTTTAATTTTCCCACGTTTATCTCCTTTAGAATTAATAGAACGTCCTGCAAGGACGGTGTAAATTTTAAAATCTTTATAGAGATCCTTAATAACAGACGAATGAGCATTGCTTGCCATTACATACACTCCACGCTTTGCTAAATCTGCGAATAAATCTCTTAATTCTATCTGTTCCTGAAGAGCAAAGTCAGCTTCGTAATAAGAGGTAAAGCTTGAAGTTTTACTAATGGGAAGATATGGCGGATCAAAATATACGAAGTCTCCTTTCTTTGCATCCTTAACCGCAGCACTAAAAGACTTGGCTATAAGCTTAGCACCCTTAAGAATTTTAGAAACATTCTCTAAATTTTCACTATCACAAATTTTTGGATTTTGATATTTTCCAAAAGGAACATTAAATCCTCCCTTACTATTTTCTCTATACATTCCATTAAAACACGTTTTATTCAGAAAGATCATCAGCGCAGATCTCTCCAAAGAATCTAATTTTTCTATATTAAACTTATCGCGCAAACGTAAAAACATCTTTTTTCGTTCATCGTAATCTTTTTCAAGAAAATCTTTCTCAATCTTTTTAAGACGGCGAATGAGAGCACTGGTATCATTTTTAATAACTCGAAAAGAAGTAATGAGATGATCGTTCAAATCATTAAGCACTGCCTTCTTAGGCTTTAAAGCAAAATATACCGCACCACCACCAAGAAATGGTTCGAAATAGGTGCCAAAGCTTTCTGGAACTCTTTTCAATAATTCAGGCAATAATTGCCCCTTTCCCCCCACCCATTTAAGAAATGGGCGTGCTTCACCGTAATTTTTGTGAATTGGCATACAGGAGGATATTTTTCTCAAGAATACTACCCTGATTACCGACTATTTACACGGTGCTTTGTGGATGCATTTTATTTTCTTTAATATTAGAAAATCGGAATATCCTTTGAATTGTAAAAATGCTTCCGGTCGCGTGTATTGTGAAAAACAAATCTATTTGTTTTTCAAAGAATTACGTCTCTTTTTCCAAACTATTAAGTAATCTTTGTGCTCTATTAAACAAATGATCAAATGTAATAACTTCAACTCCATGCAAGCTATCATTCATAAGTCGAAAAGCCGTCTTTTCTTCAATTTTCCATCCATAAGACCTTCCCAGAATTACTGTACATTTTGGTTTAACAGGAGTTTCACATTTATTCAGGCGACACCAATCCGGATCTGAAAACTTTTTTTCTACTTGAAAAATATAATTTATAGCTTGAGTTATAGAACCTTTTAGCTCTTCGCTCTGCTGTAAAAATCCTCGATATCGTTTATATTCTCCGGAGGTGTCTTTTTGCCAAAAATCT
>JBBTSN010000045.1:0-10179 GCA_038078775.1 Patescibacteria group bacterium
CTTGAGTTGTGGCGTAATCCTCATCGGTGCAAGTTGCGTACACGGTGTAGCTTCCGGAGTTGGGGAATGTATAGTCGATCGTGAATTCACCATCGTCTTCATCCATGTCGCCAACGTTTGAACCGTTGACATACAAATCACACCAAAGAACCTCTTCGCCATTTTCATCTTCTTCGGGTTCAACAGAAATCGTTACCTCTTCATCTTCCGTTGCAGAGGAAGGAGAAACCTCGGGAACGGTTGGATATTCATCGGTATCATCACATGCTTCTACAGATACATTGCGAGAAGTACCCCAAGTCCAATCACCATTTTCGTCTTCACAATATGCGTACACGGTATATGTACCGTCGTTTGCAAAGGTGTATGACTTACTGAAGGTTCCGGAAGATTCGCTCATGGTTCCTACATTGGAACCAGAAACGTACAAGTTACAAGATTCTGCATCAAGCGTTCCGTACGGGGTTACTTCAAAAGTAACTGCTTCATCTTCAGTTGCAGTAGAAGGAGAAACTGCGGGAACGGTGAATGTTTCGTCTTCGTTATCATTATCGTTCACCGTTACGGTGCGAGAAGCACCGCTTGTGACATTTCCATCACCGTCAGTACAACGTGCGTACACCGTGTAGGTTCCATCCCAAGTAAAGGTGTAAGACTTTGTGAAGGTAGAGCCATTTTTGCTCATGGCACCCACGCTTGAACCATCAACGTACAATACACAAGAAGTAGCAGCAGATTCACCGTATGGGTATACCGAGAAGGTTACCGCCTCACCTTCAGTTGCAGTAGAAGGAGAAACCTCGGGAACGGTTGGACCAAGAGTGTCGATTTCAAAAACTACCGAAGCATATGCGCTTTGGTTGCCGTCATTATCATGTGCCCAAACGTAGAAGGTGTGCCAACCGTGAGAAAGGGCTGACGTTGCCGTGTAGGAATCTACATTTCCGAGACTATAATCATTTGTTACGGAGTCGAATGCATATTCGAACCACGTTGCACCCGATGGACGATCCCAGGTAAAGGTAGGGGTCGTATCATTGGTGTATTGACCACCAACAATCTCAACATTGGTTGGAGCACCAAGAGCGGAAGCAAAAACCGTTTGCGGAGCAAGGGTGATGAGCGTTGCAAATGCCACCAGTACGCTTGCTGCTTTGCGGATAAAGAGATTAGTCATACACGGGTGAAAAACAAAAGATAAAAGATTAACCCTGTATTACACCAGATTTTTGGCTAATTGTCAATGTTTCGCTCCTCTTTGGGGAGGAATTGGCTTATTTCACCAACTGGAATGTGTCTTTTTGCGTAATGTCGTAATGTTTTGCAGCACTTGTGCCCTGTACCACGAGCTCGAGGAAACGCTTCGTTCCGTAACCGGAACTTCCGAGGGTAAGACCGGTTTGGTAGTCGGGAACATCGCGGAGCTGGCGGTAGCACGTTGCTTTGATTGCAAGACCGTTGAGAATAATTTCTCGCTCCGATCCGTGTTCAAATTGCACATCTTCTGGAAGCAACGTGGTCTTACAGTTTCCGAATGAGTCGATCCACCATACGCCCGCAGGAGCATCAGGAATGTTTGCAAAGAGAAGCTTTTCTGAAGGTGCCTCCTTTTTATCCCACACAATACGCGCCAAACGTGGCAAGTAATCAAAGCTGCGGAATTGGGACTTTGCGGCATGCTCAACAACTTCCACAGGATACTCGGCAAAAGAGAGCACGGTACGAATATCAGTTACATTTACATGGTCGCCGATACCAAACTTCTTCAAAAGTGAAAGTACCTCACCATCAATCGTACAAACGACCAGAATGTTGTTGTACCAGAAATAGCCAAATGGCGTTCCGTTTGGCCACTTTTTCGCTGCCTTATGACGAGGCGCAACGTTTACGGCGATAATACCTTCGCTATCCCCTGCGGCATCAAGCACATCGACAAGGTTTCCCGCAGCTTCCAAATCAGAAGAAACACCTATGAAACTGGTGTTTACTTGAGGAAAAAGAACGCTGTAACGCGTTTCTTGGCGTGCGCGTGCGTTACCGTCTTCGCAATCGGTGATGATGGTGAGAAACATAGGATGGTGTAAATTTGCCTTAGTCTAGAGGAAAAAAGAGAAAAAGACAAGAAGTGACGGGTGATGTGAACGTAGAGACGCCATTCATGGCGTCTCTTGCGTTGTTGTGATTTTGCCGTTCGCAAACGACGGGATGAGGTGAGATCGGGTTAGGGTTGTGAGGTGAGGCTCCATAAAAACAAAACATCTTCCGCCCCGTGAAGTGATTCTGTTTAGGTGTTGGGAAAGGGATTCTGAAGGCGAGGAGGGTGTTATTACCCCTGCATGTTTTGCGGCTTTCGTATGTAAAGCCGACTTTACATACGAAATGCATATTCATTAATGATTTTGTGATTCATATGTAAAGCTGACTTTACATCTGAATTGTTGGTGTATGAAGGGGGGTGACACCCCTCTCTTTTTCTTGAAAAGTTTGTATGACAAATTGTATGTAGATTTGTATATACAATTCTACATACAATTTTATATAGATTTTAAGGTGGGAGATCCCTCCTGGCGCCTGCCTGCCGGCAGGCAGGTCGGGATGACACCACTCGCCGTGCGCCATCACCCCTCACACCCCCTTAAAAGATTCACCTTAAGGTGACATATTCTCTTTTTCCCTTTACCATAGGTCCATTATGCGTGTGGCGATTATTGGTGCGGGTGCTGCAGGAATGATGTGCGCGGCAACGCTTCAGGAGCATAATCCCTCTGCAGAAATTTTTTTAATTGACCGTAATGATGGGATGGGAAAGAAGGTTATTATCTCCGGCGGTGGGCGCTGCAACGTTACCACCGGCATTCACGATATCAAAACCGTGCTTAAAAAATACCCTCGTGGTGAAAAATTTCTTACCTCGGCCATGTACGCATTTCCTCCGGAGTCGGTGTACGCCTGGTTTGAGCTGTACGGCGTTCCGCTCAAAACCCAAGAAGATGCACGTGTCTTCCCCGCTTCTGATGATGGAAAAGATATTGTTCGCGTGTTTGAAAAGAAATTTGCAGAATCAAACGTAAAAGTACTTTTAAAAACTCCGGTGACCAGTGTTGAAAAACGCGGTGATGAATTTCTTGTAAACTTCAAAGACGCTGCGCTTCCTCTTGTTGTTGATGCGCTCGTACTTACCACAGGCGGACAGGCCTACCGACAAACCGGCTCTACAGGAGATGGCTACGCATTTGCCGTATCGCTTGGGCACACCATCACTCCGCTTGCGCCAAGCTTAAACGCATTCTTCACAAACGAAACGTGGCCTGCGCGTATTTCTGGCCTCTCACTTCCCTCTGCAAAAATAACTGCAAAGTGCGAAAAACAGCCCACCTTCACAGGTCCAATGCTTTTTACGCATAAAGGCATTAGCGGTCCTGCGGTTTTTGCGCTCTCTTCACTGGTTGCATTTGAAACATACCATCAAAAACAACCGCTCAGCATAACTATTGATCTTTTTCCCGAGGAATCTTTCGATAGTTTGCACGCAGATCTTACAGAACTTGCCCGTCTCCATCCTCACAAACTTTTTGAAAACATTCTCTGTAAAGGCATGCCTTCAAAACTTGCCGAGATCGCACTTGAAGAAATGGGTATTGCGCGTACAAAGATCGCCCAAGAAATAAGCAAAAAAGAAGGTAACCGTATGTGTAATTGGATGAAAAATATTCCACTTACCGTTATTCAACGCGGTGCGGGGGATGAATTTGTCACCGCGGGTGGAGTTACATTGAGCGAAGTTGATCCACGTACCATGGAATCCCGTATTTGTCCTCGGTTATTTTTTGCAGGAGAAATTCTTGATGTTGATGGCTTTACCGGTGGATTTAACTTGCAAGCATCTTGGGCAGCAGGACATCTCGTAGGGACCTCTCTAAAAGATGCTATACTCGATATATAATTTCTTCAATTGAATTTTATGGCAAAAGGAACCGGGATGCGTAAAGATGTTAAGAAGCCAAAGAAGGCTGCAAAGAAAAAGTAAGGCCACAAAACACCGTAATAGCAAAATGAACTCCTTGTCGGAGTTCATTTTTTGTGGCATAGTTTCGCGCGAATATATCTCCCTATGGATCACGGAAATGTCATCGTTCGCTTTGAAAATGTCTCTTTCGGCTATGATGCCGAAAATCTTATCCTCGACGAGGCTTCTTTTTCTATTCGTGAAGATGCGAAATTTACGGTTATGGGCCAAAACGGTGCAGGAAAGAGCACACTCTTTAAGCTGCTTACCGGAGAGCTCAAAACCGATCGTGGCGAAATCCATATCAAACCAGGTGCAAAGATTGCCATTGCTACTCAGGTCATGCCAAAGGAACACATGACTCGTACGATACGCGAGTACTTTGCAACCGCTTTTGTTGAAAAGATGCACAATCTTGATAAGCGTATTGCGGATGTTCTTGAAACCGTTAACCTCCACGCTGAGCTTGATAAAGTTATTAAAGATTTTTCCGGTGGTCAGCTTGCACGTATATTGCTTGCGTATGCCCTTATTCAAGAGCCAGAAATTCTTCTGCTCGACGAGCCTACCAATAATCTTGATGCCGACGGTATCGCACACCTCACTGCGTTTCTTATCATGTACCCCAAAACCGTTCTTGTTATTTCTCACGATGCAGACTTTTTGAACACGTTTACCGAAGGCGTGCTGCACCTTGATGTCTACACGGGAAAAATAGATCGCTACGAAGGAAACTATTTTGACGTCGTTGAAGAAATCTCTGCACGCTTAGAGCGCGATCGCATGAAAAATGCACGATTGCTCAAAGAAATCCAAGATCGCAAAGACAAAATTAACTTCTTCGCACAAAAAGGAGGAAAAATGCGTAAGCTTGCAAGTAAGTTGCGTGACCAAGTTTCTGATGCTGAAGAAAACATGGTTGAAGTGCGCCGCGACGATCGCACGATTCGTGATTTCACCATTCCCACGCAAACATGGGCTGACAACGTGGTGAGTATTACTTCCCTCAAAGTTATTAAGAATCACGAACCTGTTCGTGTTCAAGCAAAAGTCTTTTTGCGCAAAGGTCAGCGACTGCTCATTGAAGGGCCAAACGGGATTGGCAAGAGCACTTTCCTCCGTTCGCTTGCGGCAGGAGATGATGAAGGCGCAGTCATTGCAAAAGATATACGCGTAGGCTATTACCGCCAAGACTTTAGCGGACTTGATTTTGATCAAACGGCATACCAGTCGCTTGAAAGCATGGTTCCTGCTCCTGCTGATAACCAGGTCATTCGCGCAACAGGTGCGCAGTTTCTTTTGGGAGGAGATGAACTCGCGACAAAAGTGGGATCGCTTTCCGAAGGACAAAAAGGACTTCTCTGTTTTGCACGCTTTGTTCTGCAAAAACCAGGCCTTCTTATTCTCGACGAGCCCACCAATCACATCAACTTCCGCCACATTCCGGTTATCGCAAAAGCTATTGAAGCGTACGAGGGAACCGTTATTATGGTGAGCCACGTTCCTGATTTTGTGAAAGAAATTACGTTTACCCAAACGCTTGATCTTGGATCGCTTGAGGAATAGCCCCGTGTCATTCTGAAGGAGATTCCACGTCGACTGAAGAATCTTCGATCGTAAATCTTTTAGTGGGGTGGGAGGAGGGAGGCAGATGGCGTCTTGTGAAAAAAATATTTGTCTAAGATATCGTAGACAAATTAAAAATACTGAAAATAGGGTTGCGAAGTGAGTCTTTAAAAAGAATGGAGGATCTCCCACCCTGTTCGTATTTCATTCTGATGAAATGTAAAGGCAACTTTATATACAAACGTCACCAAACACGCAGGGGTAGCAATATCCTCCTATACAGAATTCTCTAGATCCTTCCCTTCGGCGGTCCTCAGGGCAACGCCTGTCGTTAGGGTTTTTCTCCTCATTCGCCACATTCTCAACCCTAATCCGACCTCACTTCACAATCCCCTCAATCCCTCCGTTCCCACACGAAATCCCTTCAATCCCCTTTCTTTTAATTGACTAAAGTCTCTTTTTTTGATATAAAGTCCGGTGCTTTTTGGCAACTTCCCCTTCCCTTGCTTTCGGCAAGAAAGGGAACGGGAAGCGGCCCAAAAGGCTTAATCACGCCAGTGTCAGTCAACCCCAAGCGTTCCCGGCTTTCCGGGACAACGAGAATCGTCTTGCTCACTCTCCTCGCCCAACTGGGCACCCGTTCCCTCACCGTCGATGTCGATCCCGAGACCGGCGTCATCACCCTCCCGCCGGACACCACCCTCGAGAACGGCCGCTGGCTGCTCTCGCAGGACGGCGACGAGATCGGAGCCTTCTACGTCACGGAGGGCGCCGTCGGCACCGCGTACTCCACCCGCCGGCCCCGCGTGCTGATCCTCGACCTGAGCGCCATCTTCAGCCTCCTGGACGGCTTCTTCAACGGTCAGCCCTCCACGTGGGCCGAGCGTCTGAGCGACAGCTTCGACGACGTCGAGGCCATCGTGAACCTCGCCCAGGGCAAGCTCTGCCCGCGTTGCGGCACCAACCACTCCTGGACCAGCCAGGAGTCGAAGCTGCAGTTGCTCGAGGACTTCGTCGCCTGGGCCGAGAAGGATGGCATCCCCGCCTCCCTCCAGACCCTCATCGAGGGCGAGGAGGGCGCGCTGGCGGAGCAAGGCTACAACACGAAGGACGAGGTCCGCGCCGACCTCCTGCGCCTGCAGGAGATCATCGGCAAGATCACCGCCCTCCGCGCCTCCGGCCAGTCCACCGGCACCTCCGCCCCCGCGGCGGAGCCGAGCGGCGAGAGCGCCTCGCAGTAGACCACGTTCATCCGCGCCTGGTCAGCGCATCGTGTCAGCGGCCTGAGCCGCACCATGCTCCTCTCCCTGGACCCTTGTGGTCCTCGGAGTCGAGCGGGTGTGATCTCGGGCCGCGTTTCTGTTTTAAGGGATTATTCGAGCTCGTTGAGTATGCGTCTGCGCTTGAGACGCATGAGAACAAAGATTCCGAGTGGGATAAGAATCCAGAATGTTACGCTCAAGAATTCGATTGCGATAAAGAATACCGTGAGCACGTTGATGATAATCCCCTGCCACAATGTTGGACTTTCGTATCCCGCAATCACGTCGTTCAGCTGGTATTCACTTTGTATGCCCCACATCGATGGCAACTTTTCAATACTTACTGAGACCGTTACGTAATCAACACGATCATTAAGTGCATCTTGTTCATCAGTGAGCTGAATCATTTCATCTGAGATTGTTTCCAAACTTTCTTGCAACATCTTTTTCTGTTCGTCAGTTTTTGCATTTTTGAGCTGTTCGGTTATTTCTGCTTCGGCGTCACGCAATGCCTGTTCGCGCTTTGCAAGATCAATCGCCTCGCTTGTTACACTGTCGCCGCTCAATGTTTTTTCGATAAACGCGTCGTTCTTTACAAACGTATCAAGCTGCTCGTAAAAGAAGCTTATGCGCGATACAGGAATTGATCCGGTAATCGTTGCATACTCGTCATCGTTTGAACGAATAGACGACAGATGTCCACCCAAGGATGCAAAAAGTGCGGCAATCGTTTCTGATACGTCATCTTCTTGCGTGAGTATGCTCATGCTTACTGATTGTTCAAGCATTGCTCCGTTATCCTCTTCGTAATCAACAATCTCCTGACCTTTCGTTGTCTCTGATTCCCTCACAAGCGCGTCATCTCCGTACGAATCTCGTGCTGCGATGTTATTTACATCAGAATCATCATAAAACACACTTACCATAGGAGAGTCTCCAAGACCGTATTTTGTAATCGACCGCTCGTATTCATAAAAAGAAATCGGACGATCGTACATCGCATTTCCAACAACGAACGCAACGACCGCAATCGCTCCCCACGAAAGTACCGGGAACCATACGAAATGCTTGGGAAGCATGGCAGGCTCTTCCGGACTGAGCGCAATGAGCTTTTGACGTAGTGATCCCTTATGATTCTCATTACTTTCACTCATTTTGTCACCCATCTTTTTTAAATTGTTTTTTACTTCTTGCATACATCAATGGTTACACGAATTTTTTCAAGCGCACGTTTAAGCAGCACGGCGAGCGTGTTTGGCTTTTTCTTCATGAGTGCAGAAATATCATCGTACGACATTCCTGCTAAATATTTGAGCGTAATGACTTCACGTTCGTCGTCATTCAGCGTATCCATTGCTGAAAGAATGGAGCTCCATACTTCTCGTTCTTCTTTTTCAACTTCGTCGCGCAAGATCGTTTCAAAAAGCGATTCGGTTGTCGCGAGGTGCTCAAGCGTTGTGTCGCCTATAAGTGAAGTGCTACTCCCTTTTCGTACCGTATTCACGAGTTCATTTCTTGCAATCGCAAAGAGCCATGAACCAAACGTCGCACCCTTGCGAGGGCTAAATGTGGCAAGGTTTGCGAGTGCTTTTTCGAACGTTTGCTGTACCACATCCTCGGCCCCCTCTTTGTGGCGCAAGCGCGTCAAAACGTAGGCGTAGAGCTTTGGATAGTATTCATCGTACAGACGGAAGAAATCCCTTTGCATAGGCATGATGTACACCTTGATACCGTGTACAAAGGGATAACGCAAGAAGGGGAAAAATATGACAAATAATCTATTTTGTTTTTTTGGCCAACGAATCAAGTACTTTTTTAATATTACCCGCTACGGCTCCGAGTGGTGCAATGGCAATTTCGTCGGAAAGATGAGGATTGTGCGTGTAATCAAAAGGGTTATCGAGGTCGCGAATGAGCAGGAGCATGTAGGAAAGAACGTATGCAATGAGGCCGGTGATAAAGAGTGATTCAAGAACTGATCCTGCATCGACCACGAGAACAGAAATGATGACAAGAATAGTGAAAAGCTCAGCAACTGCGTATGCGGTTCCGGTGAAGTGGATTTCGCGAATATTGCGGACGCGGAGAACCATACGACGAATAGAGGAGACTTCTTGCTTGAGACGTGCTAAAAAGTTCGCCTGCGTGTGTGGTTCGAGTGCCACAAAAAGTTCAGCGTATTCGCTGAGCGCGGCCATTATCTTTCTTGTGCGAAGCTTCTCGTGAAACCAAGTATCGAGCATTGCGGCAAGCTCACCCGTATGCACAATACATGCCTTTGCAGCGGGTACTTTCTTATCTGCGTACAACGCACGGCATTCATCGAGAATTGCATCGAGTGAGGCCGCGATCTCTGCAGGAAGCTTCTCGGCCTCTTTATAATCTGGAAGAACACCGGAAATAAGAAAACCAAGAAGGAAAACGTTTGCCGCAACGAGTGTTGAAAAATAGCTGTTGAGTTCAAAGAATGGCACTTCAAAGAAAAAGAAAGCGCTCTTTATGGCAATGGCTATAAGAACAATGGGAATGACTCGAAGCGTAAGGAAATGCTTTTGGGTATATTTTCGCATAGGACGTGTTTCTGAAATTTTATCATGAAGTGAGAGAATGGGGATTCAACGGATGGTGACGGATGTTGTGAAAAGTGAAGTGAGTCTTTTAAAGGGGTGGGAGGAGGTGATGGCGCGTGTCGTCTTGTTGTGAACGGGTCCGGTACCCTTTCCATTTTTCGTATTATGAAGGGCTCTTAAAATGTATATACATTTGTATGTAGAATTGTGCATACATTTTGTCATACAAAATTTTCACAAAAAAGAGGGGGTGTCACCCCCCCTCGCATACAAACGAATCGAGTGTAAAGCTGACTTTACATCTGAATTGTAAAATCATTAATGAAACGGATTCCCCTCCCAACCCATTAACAGAATCCCTTCACGCTCCATTTCTCCTCACAATCTTAACCCGATCTCACCTCATATTCTCATTCATAATCACGAGACGCCATAAATGGCGTCTCTACAGCACCTTCCCTTTTCTTCAAAAATTCCCTATTCTCTCTGCACCTATGTATTCCCTTCGGAATAATTTGAACGCCACTGAGGCAAAAGCAAAGCTTGCTCAGGAAACTGATCCGCGCAGGACGCTTTCGTTTTATCGTTACGTTCATCTTGAGAATCCCGAAATGCTCCGTGATGAGCTTTTTAAAGCATGGAATGAACTTGGTGTTCTTGGTCGTATTTACGTTGCGCACGAAGGCATCAATGCGCAGCTGAGCGTTCCCGAACCAAAGCTCGAATCATTTCGTGCACATCTTGAAAGCGTTCCTGCTTTTTCTGGCGTTCCGTT
>JBBTSN010000046.1:0-3455 GCA_038078775.1 Patescibacteria group bacterium
CAGTCACCATCGAGGAGTATCGAGAATTACTCAATGACCGCACCAGTAGCGATGACTTGATCAGGCGGCGATTGGAATATCTCGAATCACTCTGCAGAAATATCATAAAAGCGGAGCTACAATTATATGACTGCAAAGGAGAACCTACAAACAGAGGGTAGAGATCCATTCGAAGGTTATTTCGGTCTTGTTTACGCTCGTGTCTCCAGTAAAAAACAGGAATCTGAGGGTAGCGGCCTACAAAGTCAGGAGGGACGTTGCGTAAATGACCTCAGATTCATAGGTGTGCCTCATATAAAAACATTCCCCGATACATTCACGGGCGGTGGAGATTTCATGAAGCGACCTGCGATGCGTGAAATGCTAGCTTTTATAGATAGCAATCCCCATAAAAAATTTGTAGTGGTTTTCGACGACCTTAAACGGTTTGCTCGTGACGTTCATTTTCATTTCAAACTGAAGGCTGCGTTTAAATCACGAGGCGTATTGTTAAGGTGCCTTAACTTCAACTTCGAGGATAGCCCTGAAGGAGAGTATGTTGAAACAATAATGGCCGCTGGCTCTCAGCTAGAGCGCAAACAAAATGGTCGACAAGTCGTACAAAAACAAAAGGCTCGCTTAGAACTTGGATATTGGCCGTTTGTTATTATGAGGGGTTATAGATTCAGTCACGATCCAGCACACGGCAAAATTGCCGTTCCTAACGAGAAGGATAAAGACATCTTGATTGAAGCCCTAGAGGGCTTTGCAAACGGCACTTTTTCACGCAAAACCGACGCCTGCCGTTTCTTGGTCGAGCGTGGGTTTTGGCATAGCCCTGTCGAAAAAATCATCGTGCAATTCAGCAAGATACTCACCAACTCATTCTATGCAGGTTTTGTGGAGTATAAACCTTGGGAGGTTTCGAGGCGGCCAGGGAAGCATGAGGCTCTTATCTCAGAGGAAACTTTTAACCTCATCCAAAAGCGCCTACAAAATAACGGCCGCAACAAAAATGTTCGAGTTGATGTGTCAGCTGATTTCCCTTTGAGGGGGTTGGTTTTGTGTTCATATTGCCAAGTACCCCTAACTGCCGCTTGGTCGACAGGGGGTAGAAAAAAACTTTTCCCTTACTATATTTGTCGCCATAAAACATGCGATGTTTACGGCAAGTCAATCAAGAAAAAAGAGATTGAGCCGCAGTTTGGAGAAATGCTCATGAATATCGCCCTGAAAAATGAAATTGGTCAACTGGTCACCCTTGTATTTGATACTGTTTGGAAGGAAGAAGTTCGTGCTTTCCAGAATAACCAAAAACTGTTCGCTCGTCAGGCTAATGAGAAAAAGCAAAAGATCAGAGACTTGGCTGATATGGCTATCAAGGCACGCTCGGAGGCTGTCAGAATTGCTTACGAATCACAGATTGAAGAGCTGTCGGCAGAAGGAATCGCTTCGCATCCCGACCAAGTAATTGACCTCGCCATTCCTTATCGAACCGCATTAGAAAAGTCGATCACACTGCTCAAAAACCCATATTCTGTTTGGGGAAATGCTCCAGTGCTGGAAAAACACAGGCTCTTTTTCTTGATCTTTGATACAAAAATTGGCTATTCGAAAAAGGAAGGCTTTCGAACCGCTGAAATCGTATCGGTTTCATCGCTTTTCCAGGGGTTTATTAATGAAAACAAAAAAGCCTCCATTGGAGACCCTCTTGTGGTGGACCTTAGCGGGATCGAACCGCTGACCTTCTGACTGCCAGCCAGACGCTCTACCAGCTGAGCTAAAGGCCCAAAACCGGAACAAGTAAAACATGGGACTAGAAAAATCGTCAATGTTTTTTTACAGAAAAATCCCCTTCAACTTTCGTCTCAGGAGATTCTTTTGGTGGACGCTGAGGGATTCGAACCCGCGACCCTCTCGGTGTAAACGAGATGCTCTAACCAGCTGAGCTAAGCGTCCTTATTTTGGGAACGAGAAACAGAATACCCCACCTCTTTGGTCTTGCCAAGGGTTTCATCCTTTAGTATCCTTTCACGGCTTACTGTACGGTATGCGGTCGTGGCGGAATTGGTATACGCGCTAGCTTGAGGGGCTAGTGCCAGCAATGGCTTGAGGGTTCGAGTCCCTCCGACCGCACCAATAGAATTCCTTCTTTGTGGAGGAATTTTATTGTTTTATAGGCTTTCCCCTGATATGATTTTCTCACTATGTCTTTAGGATTTTCTCGCAGTTTCCGCTTTGGGCTTTACGGTCTCGCTGTTTTCATTCTTGGCGCTAGTATGTATTCCCTCGCAAAGCCAGCGCTCAGCGGAAGCGTTCCTGCCGTTTCTGAAATTGATCATGTGCGCGGAGGTGCTTCTGCACCGGTAACGCTTATCGAGTACTCCGACTTCCAGTGCCCTGCATGCAGTGCATTTGAACCGCTGCTTCAAAGTGTTCTTGCAACCTACGGAGACAATCTCCAAGTTGTTTATCGCCACTTCCCTCTCTATACCATTCATGCGAATGCTGAAGAGGCCGCATACGCATCTGAAGCAGCTGCGCAGCAGGGGAAATTCTGGGAAATGCACGATCTTCTTTTTGATCGCCAGGCTGATTGGGAAAGTCTTGCGGATACTACGGACATGTTCGTGGCCTATGCGGAACTTCTTGAGCTTGATGTTGAGCAGTTTACAAGCGACATTACGAGTGACGCCGTGCGTGACCGCGTGAAGATTGATGTTAACTCGGCGAATGCTGCGGGTATTTCTGCAACACCTACGTTTTATCTTAATGGCACTGCGCTTTCCCTTCCAAAAGGAGAGAGTCCTGAAACGTACCTAAAGGCACAAATTGATGCGGTACTTGCGACATTGGCTCCGGCAACTGAACAAACGACACCTGATGTGACGACGGAAACCACGGTAACGCCGTAATAATAACGACCCATAAGAGAGACTGCCCCGCGGGTCGTCTCTACGTTCATATCACATTTTCCAAAACATATGCTCCCTAAATGGACTCCCGTCATTGCCGCCATCGCCTTCGTCGGCCTTGCTGATGCGCTTTATCTTACC
The DNA here is from genome assembly GCA_038078775.1 of Patescibacteria group bacterium. Taxonomy (GTDB): domain Bacteria; phylum Patescibacteriota; class Patescibacteriia; order UBA9934; family UBA9934; genus JAGORL01. The sequence continues at coordinate 3,036 of JBBTSN010000046.1, forward strand.
GCGCACCATTACTTTGGTGTTCCGCTTGCTTGTGGTCCATTTTCTGGATGCGAAACGGTTACCTCGAGTGTGTATTCAGTTGTGCTCGGAATTCCTGTCGCGCTTCCAGGGGCGCTCTACTACCTAGCCATGTTCTTTGGCATTCTTCTTGCTTGGGAATATAAGTCACTCACCTATTTCCGTTACATCTGTCTCTTTTCCATCTGTGGCGTTTTTGCCTCAGCATGGTTCTTGTTTGTAATGGCATTCCTTCTTCATGCATGGTGTACGTACTGTCTCGTTTCTGTAGCAACGTCCACGCTTCTTTTTGGGCTTTGCATGTATGGGCTACACGTGACAAAACCTCAAAAAACCGTTACATCAACAAAATCTCTTGATTCGATTCCGAATGAACGTACGGAACGGTTTTAAACCGTTCCC
>JBBTSN010000047.1:0-11257 GCA_038078775.1 Patescibacteria group bacterium
ATAATCTGTCGTATTCTCTAAATCAACACGGCTTTCATCCAAGAGAATAAAATAAGATAAACCGAACATCCATCGATTTTCTTCTAAAAACGGCTGCCAATAATTACGCTCTTTCTTTTCGACGTCAGAAAGAGCCTCTTGAAATTCCTCTAAAGCCTTTTTTCTTGATTGAACAAGTTTAAAAGTAAGAATCTTTTTATCTAAATCTGGATACTGATCTTTAAATAAAGAGAAAACCATTTCCTTATCCTTACTTGATTCCAATATTCGCTTCAATAAATCAATCTTCATTTCATCATTGGATAAAATCACCGATACATAATCTTGGGATAATACGTCTGCGCCTAAAAGCTCTTCGTTAGCCTTAATATATGCAGCTAACTTTTCCAAAGACTCCTTATCCGAAATCGTAAAACCACTATTAGTTACAATATCTTCTTCAGTCCATGACTGTTCATTATTTTCTTCTTTTATTTTTTTAAACTTAGAAAACTTCAATGCGTAATGATGAGTTTTATTTTGAATTTTATCCGATATAAAAGTAGCCTGAATCTCAACAAGATAAATTACCCTTGTTCTTTGAGAAAGCTTTTCAGCATTAATAAAAATGGGATCAGGAAAACCAAACTCCTTTGCTCTCTTAATTCTAAAATCGAAGAAACTTTGAGCATCCATAGATATCTTTTACCCACGCCCCTCCCTCACCCTCTGCCCTCCCCCGGTATCCTCAACAACGTAGCCCATCTCCGCGAGCGCATCCCGAATCTCATCACTCTTCTTCCACTCTTTCGCCAAACGAGCGCGAGCGCGTTCATCGAGCAACTTCTGCGCCTCGTCGGTAATCTTGATTGGGCGTGCGACAACATCTTCAAGCGCAAGGCCAAGAACTTCGTCCATTTTCAACACCGTTGCAGATTTAATTCCCGGAGGCATGGTTTCGTTGTGCACCACTCCCCAAAAAATCGCGAGCGCTGCGGGAATATTCACATCATCACGCACACAATCCATAAATGCCGTCATCGAAGCTTCATCAGCATCAAGCGGCTTTGCCCATTCACGAACCGTATCAATAAGCGTATTAATAGCATTTTGAGATGCAAGTGCTGCTTCAAACGTAAAGTTCATGTTGGTGCGGTAATGCGCGCCAAGTAAAAACAAGCGGAATGCACGGGCGCTAATACCCTTTTCCGCAAGATCATCAAGCGAATACGTATTGCCAAGTGATTTACCCATCCTTCCCCCATCAACGAGCAAAAATTCATTGTGCATCCACACATTCGCCTCAAGGCATCCGCGTGCAGCATCAGTTTGCGCAAGCTCATTTTCATGGTGCACCGCAATGTGGTCGATTCCTCCGGTGTGAATATCAAAGGGCACGCCTAAGTACTTTTCACTCATGGCAGAACACTCAATGTGCCAACCAGGGAAACCAACGCCCCAAGGAGATTCCCATTCCATTTGGCGCTTGGCGTGAGATCCTGACGATAGGAAGGATCCTTCGGTCGACGATAATTCTCCCTCAGGACCGGCAACTAGCCGGTCAGGATGACACGTCGCCACATCGCTCAACTTCCACAACGCAAAGTCACTCGCACTTCTCTTCTCTTCATTCACCCCAATACGTGCACCTTCTTCTTTTTCTGCAAGCGCCTGACGAGACAAACGACCGTACGAAAGAAGCTTTGCCGTATCAAAATAGATGCCATCGGAAATACGATATGCCAAGCCTTTTTCTTCAATGGCTTGAATCATCGCAATTTGTTCGGCGATGTGATCAGTCGCCCGTGGCATAACGTGCGGAAGCTCAATGTTGAGCTTGCCCAAGTCCGCAACAAACAAGTCGGTATATTGTTTTGCAATATCCCAAGCCGTTTTTCCTTCACGACGAGAACCTTTCTCAAGCTTATCTTCGCCCTCATCTCCATCGCCCACCAAATGCCCAACGTCGGTAATGTTCATGACATGCGTCACTTTATAGCTTTCAGCTTCAAGAAGACGACGCAACGTGTCGGCAAAAATGTAACTGCGAAGGGTGCCAATAGATGCCCGGTCGTACACGGTAGGGCCACACACATACAAACCAACCACACCAGGTTTGATGGGCGTAAACGGATCTTTCGAACGAGTAAGCGTGTTGTAGAGAGAAATCATATTTTCGCGTATTTCGTCATCCCGGCGAAAGCCGGGATCCAACGTCTATTTATTTATTTTTTGAATCCCAAACATAGCGAGACGAATACAACAGGCAAAAACTATTGCTGAGAATACCGGAGCAAGATAAAACAAAACTCCCGTTCCAAAACTATCACTCGCACCAAAAAGCTGCGTGAGCAAAGCAAAAGGAAGCGCAAAGAACATGCCAGGAATAATGTACCAAGAAAAAAAGGACTGATTCCATCCCCCTTCAAAAAGAAAAGATTCAAGCGTACCCCCTCCAAGACCCAACATCCCTAAAAGAAAAAAAATGGCTGGGATAGCCGTAAAAACAAAGCTTCCTAACCAAAGCTTCTGATTAAACGAAATGGGCTTCATAGACCTGGGCATCGTATCCTGAAAATCCCCGCAAGGAAAGCGCATGTTCACAGATATACAAAAACCTTCCGGGCGTTCGTTCGGAAGGTTTTTGCGTTACCTGGCAGAAGTTTTCTATTTCTTCACCTGGATAAAAAAAGTATAACATGACTACCACATGGCGCAAAACTCGCAATCCATCTCATCCCCAGGAGCCCACGCCAAAAATTTCTGTTTGTGAGAGAATGCCTAAATAAAATTGCTTCTATACATATGCCAAAAGAACGAGAGGGCCATGACCCAATACAGGAAGCCCAAGAAACAGGCGCAGCACTTGCCAACCAAAGAAATGCAGAACTTGCAGCAGCACAAGACAAAGCTACAAGAGAAGCTTTAAAAAAAGGCACAACAACCCCCGAAATAATCACCGCAAGCGCGGCAATAGCAGAATCAAAACGTGACACAGAGCCAGAGGCCAACGAACGCTCAGAAAAAGAAAAAGGAAGACGAAAGACATGCCTCAGCGCCATCCAAAAAAAACTCGAAGCGAGAGAAACACCCATAGATGAAGCGAGCGCATTAATTCTCTCAATCATCATGGAAGGAACACCGGGTGAATGGAATGAATACGACCCAGGATACCTCGATCTCGGAAAGGTAGAGTTCGACCCTTCTACACAAACGATCACTATTCGTTTTGAATGTTACGGAGAAATAATTGGAGAACGAGTTATCACACTTGCTCGTACATAATAAAAAGAACGCATCCAATAGGGTGCGTTTTTTATTAATTACCCAACTCGATGATTCAACTCCTTCAACAACTCTTCTTCTTTCTTACTCAATTTCTTCGGCGTTTGTACTTTGATAATAACAATGTGATCACCCCGTCCACTTCGCGCACCAGGAACACCCTTACCTTTTAAGCGCAGTTGATCACCTGACTGCGTACCCTGTGGAATCGTAAGCTCTCCTTTTCCATCAACCACATCAACCGGTACTTTATCGCCAAGCGCTGCCTGCGTAAAGCCAATTATTTTCTCCGAATAAAGCGTCACGCCATCACGACGAAAACGATTGTCCGGCGTAACCCGAAGCTGCACGTACAAATCTCCTGACTCTCCCCCTTGTACCGCTTCACCTTCACCGCGTACGCGAAGCTGTACACCGTCATCAACACCAGGAGGAATATCTACGGTAAGCGTTTTGCGCGTACGAGCCGTTCCACTGCCATGACATTCAGTACATGCTTTCTCGGCCTTCTCTCCCGTTCCCTGACAATCAGTACACGCAACCTGCATGCGCATGGCGCCAAGGAGCGTTTGCTGCACCTGTACCGTGCTTCCTTTTCCTTTACACGTAGTACACGTTTGCATCTTCGTTCCCGGCTCTGCACCAACACCCGCACATCGCGCACAATGCGCCGTTTTCGTAAGTGGAATTTCTTTTGTAACACCAAATACCGCCTCTTTAAACGAAAGCGTTACGGCAACTGCCAAATCCTCCCCCTGACGCCTGCGCTGGCGACGACCTCCACCCCCACCAAACATGCCTCCAAAAATATCTCCAAACTCTTCAAACATCGATGGGTCAAATCCGCCAGGAAATCCTCCCCCGAAACCACCGAAACCTTGTGGCCCTTCACTTCCAAATTGATCGTACTGCTTTCGCTTCGCATCATCGCCAAGCACCTGATACGCCTCATTCGCTTCTTTGAACTTATCCGCGTTTCCCCCTTTATCAGGATGGTGTTCATGCGCAAGTTTACGAAAAGCACGCTTCACATCATCTTGTGAAGCGTTTTTATCAACCCCTAATACTTTGTAATAATCTTTAGACATACTTATTTCTTCACCTCAACATCAATCACATCGCCCTTTTTGTACGTATCGCCTACACGAGGCACTGAAGACGAAGTACTCGCCTTCTTCCCATCTCCCATGAATACACGCCAAAGCAAACGAGCGATAGGCAAAAGCACAAGCGCTCCAAAAGACCAATTATTTTTTGCAAAGTTTTTGATTCGAGTGAAGAGGGGCATATAAGTTGCGTCACTCCGGGCTCGACCCGGGGTCCATCGTTCGTTATTTTTAAATTAAGCACCTTTCTCCTCAGCAGTCCATTGTACCAAACGCATCGGCTCTCCTCCCTCCATGCGAGCCCAAAACGTATATACGCCAGCCCTGGGAACCGGAAGCGCAAAACGCAACACCGCTTGTGTAATTGGTCCCTTTACTTTTGCTTTCATTAAACGACCCTTCTCAAGCACGACATTATTTTCATCGGTCAAATACACCTCAAGCTCTGCTTCCGCAGGAACTTCAGAAAACTTTGCCGCCAAAATTCCTCGCACACCCATCGGCGAATCAGCCTTAAACGTCGTTTTATCAAACACGTGCATAAAACTATGCAACCCGTTACTTGAAACGGTCGAGAACTCACAAAGTAACGCGTAGTCAATGTGCATATTTGGGGAAGATATGAAGGAATGAAGTTATGAAGAGACGGTGTCATCCCCTCGGGCATAGCCCTACGGGCGAGCCCGACGCCAGGAGGGATCTCCTACCCGCAAATATCTGGTGGATCCCTCACGTACGTTCGGGATGACAAAGACTACGTACTGGACGCATCCTTAAAGTCTGCATCCTTGGGAGTTTCACCAGATGCACTTTCAGCCGCACCTGCACCTTCTGCGCTAGCCCCTTCTGCTCCCGCCGTTGCACCAGAAGCCGCATCAGCACCCGATGGATTTTGCTGGTACATTTTTGCACCAATTGCTTGCGCTGCTTTAGAGAGTTCATCAGCAGTATTCTTAATTGCATCAAGATCTTCTTTGTCTTTCACATCCTTAAGAGCAGTCATCTTTGTTTCAAGATCCTTCTTCTCTTCTTCAGAAACCTTATCTTTATAATCGTTCAACATCTTTTCAACGGTGTAGATGGTAGCGTCCGCGATATTGCGAGCCTCAATAAGCTCCTGCTTCTTTTTGTCTTCCGTTGCATGATCTTCCGCATCTTTCTTCATCTTCTCAATTTCTTCTTTGGAAAGACCAGAAGAAGAAGTGATGGTGATGTCCTGCGATTTGTTCGATGCTTTATCGGTTGCCTTTACCTTCAAAATACCGTTCGCATCAATATCAAACGTAACTTCAATTTGAGGAATACCACGAGCAGCAGGAGGGATACCCTGCAAGTCGAATTGACCGAGTAACTTGTTGTCCGCAAACATGGGGCGTTCACCCTGTGCAACACGAATGGTTACCGCCGGCTGGTTGTCGGAAGCCGTAGAGAACACCTGCGACTTTGATGTTGGAATGGTGGTGTTACGCTCAATGAGTTTGGTAAACACGCTTCCCATAGTTTCAATACCAAGCGAAAGTGGTGCAACGTCAAGAAGAAGAACATCCTTCACATCCCCCTGCAACACACCCGCCTGCACGGCAGCACCAATGGCAACTACTTCGTCTGGGTTTACCGAAACATTTGGTTTTTTGCCAAAGAAATCTTCAACTTTTTTAAGCACAAGTGGCATACGGGTCATACCTCCCACCATAACAATTTCACCTATATCAGATGCGCTCATCTTTGCATCAGCAAGGGCTTTCTTTACCGGTTCAAGCGTCTTTTCTACAAGCGGAGCAACAAGTTCCTCGAGCTTCGAGCGGCTCATGCGAAGCACCAAGTGCTTTGGACCTTCTGCACCAGAGGTAATAAATGGCTGATTGATTTCGGTTTCCTGTGCAGTAGAAAGCTCAATCTTTGCGCGCTCTGCGGCGTCTTTAATGCGCTGCATTGCAAGCGGATCACCAGAAAGGTCCACTCCTTCCTGTTTCTTAAACTCATCAAGAATATAACGCATGATGGTCAAATCAAAGTCGTCACCACCAAGATGCGTGTCACCGTTCGTTGCAAGCACCTCAACCGTTCCCTCGCTTACATCAAGCACCGAAACGTCAAACGTTCCTCCACCCAAATCGTACACCATGATTTTCTGACCAACCTTTTTATCAAATCCGTACGCAAGTGCAGCAGCCGTTGGCTCGTTGATAATGCGAAGCACTTTCAATCCTGCAATTTCACCCGCATCTTTCGTTGCCTGGCGCTGTGCATCATCAAAATAGGCTGGAACGGTGATCACCGCTTCAGTAATTTTCTCACCGGTCTTTTCTTCTGCATCAGCTTTCATTTTCTGCAACACCATCGCAGAAATTTCTTGTGGCGTGTATTCAGCATCTCCAAGCTTAATCGCAACACCCTCACCACGCTTGGTAATGGTGTACGGCATCAACTTAATGTCACGTTGCACCTCTTCGTCAGAAAAACGACGACCAATCAAACGCTTAATGGAGTACAACGTGTTCTTTGGGTTCGTTACCGCCTGACGCTTTGCGGGAACACCAACCGCTCGCTCTCCCGCTTTGGTTAAACCAACCATTGAAGGCGTAGTGCGCATACCCTCCTTATTTTCAAGCACCTTTGGCTGACCACCTTCCATAACGGCCATACAAGAGTTCGTTGTACCAAGATCGATTCCGAGAATTTTAGACATATATGTTTAGTGAAGATTTTACAGATAATTACGGATGTAACGGATGTGAAACGTGTCATTCTGAGGGAGTTCCCATGCCGACCGAAGAATCTCTCTTCCTTTGCATCTCCTGCTCACGCAACGTTTTAACAAACATGAACACACAAGCAAGTTCAGCGATTATCGCAATTGCAATAAGCTGAATGCGATAGCTATCAAATTGTTCCCGTGATATCTCTACATCAAACGATCCAATCATAGTAACTACTTCTGAAGGAAGTGGCGGACAAACGATATCCACCGGACATGGTTCCGCAAGACGCTCTCGAAAACGAGTAGTGAGACCTAGTACCTCAATTATTGAACAGCACACCGCAAGAATAATGTAGGCAATAATTTTTCTTTGAGATTCAGACATAGAGTTTTATATGTTTCATGTCATCCTGACGTAAGGAAGGATCTCCCACTTATTCTGAGCGGCCCTAGTAGATCTCTCCTAGCGTCGGGATGACAAAAGGCACACATACGTTATTCACTCACAATCACCTTACTCGGCCGGAGCACGACGTCACCAAGCTTCCAGCCCCTCACCAGCTCTTCAAGCACAATGCCCTCCACAGTCCCTTCAACATGCTTTGAGCTCGCGGCCTCATGAAGCTTCACATCAAACGGTTTTCCTACGGCTTCGATTGCTTCAACACCCAGGCCGCTGAGTGCTTCGGCGAATTGCCGATCAATATGGCCAATGCCCTGATACCACGTATCAAATTTCTTTTTAAATTCTTCAGAGCATTCGGTCACATCCGGAACGTATTTGGTTACATAGCCGAAGTTGTCGACTACTGCGAGCAAATCTTCCGCAAGGTTTGAACGAACCCGACGACGATCTTCATCACGTTGCTGTGCAAGTTGCTTCTGCGCGTTCTCGTAATCAGCGCGTGCACGCTGCCAACCTTGAAGATAGTCATCACGCTCTTTACGCATCTGTTCGAGCGCGTCTTCTTGCGGAAGACCAGTGGAAGGAGGCGTTGAAGCAGTATCTTGCGCTTCAGGAATAGGATTCTGTTGTTCGTCTTGCATATGTATAGTTATTCGTCATGCCGGACACCGATCCGGCATCCAACGTCTTCATGAAACGCTGGATCCCGGGTCGAGCCCGGGATGACGTGAATTACGTCAATAATTTCTTATTCCCCTCAATAATCGTTTTTGCCTGTGAAAGAATCGCCATGTTGCGCGGATAGTCCATACGAAGCGGTCCTACGATAGACATAACGCCCTGCGTGCCGTCAGGCAATCGATGCCGCACAACAACGGACGCAAGATCAGGACCAAACGGATTCTCTACACCAAGCACCACTTTCACATCATCTCCTGCAACGCGGAGCATCTTTTGCAATGCTCCATCAAATTTTTCAAATGCACTTGCAAGCCCTTCAATTGCTTCTTCGGTCCGAAAATCCGGTTTACGAAGAAGATTTTCTACACCAACCGTTGCACTCCACGGTCGCGATGTTGCCACCATCACCGCCTCACCCGAGGCTTGAGCGACATCTTTCGCAAGTGCGTGAAGTCGTTCTTCCATGGTCGGCGCACGCGTAATACGCTGCACCGTAATGGTCACGTTCATAATCGGTCGTTTACGAGACTCCTCAGACAAGTTCGCAATGTAGTAACGATACGCCTGCTCTGTAGGAATACGGCCAGAAGACGTGTGCGGCTGGGCAATGTACCCGAGCGTTTCAAGATCACTCATATGGTTTCGCACCGTTGCAGAAGAAACGGTCAAACCAAACGTATCGCAGAGTTCTTTTGAGCTCACCGGCTGAGCGGTTTGCACATAGCGCTCCACAATGAGCTTTAAAAGTTGGGCAAGACGAGGTTCAAGAGCCATAAAAACACATTAGCACTCCCTAGTATAGAGTGCTAATGGTGGGTGTCAAGACTGCGTCATTCGCTCACCCTGTGCCCTACGCGCTGCAGCTTCTGATTGCGCACGCTCTTGGAGTGCTCGCTTTGCTACAGCACGCGCATCAGCAAGTATTCGTGGACGCTCACGCGCGCTCATTGCCGCAGTTTTAGGTACAGGCGTAACTTCTCTCACTACATGAACTTCTCCCGTATGGTTCTTTTGTAATCGTTCCATGGTAATCATCTGGTCATTCGTCCATCCAGAAGCACGAAGAAGAGCATTTCCTTCTTCAGAGATATTTCCATCAGTATCAAAAACCTTCCCATCGGCAACAAGCTCCTGCCTCCGAGCTTCCCAGGGATCAGAGTGAAGAATTTCTCCTCGATTCATATTCATACATCTAAAGTTTGATATTTTTTCGCCATTTCATGCCAACCCCGTTTTAACAACTTCGTCTTTTTAAGTAATTGGGCAAAATGCGCTCCTCCCAATATCGAAGGAACGATCACAAAATGTGCACCTAAAGCATAACACCGCGCCGCATCATCAGAATTCTTTACCGTCACAACCACGAGCGTCTTAGAGCCTCGTGCCTGCACAAAATCCAAAATATCGGCATTCACTTCCATGTCGGGAATAGTAGAAATGACCATCTTTGATTCATGAATACGCGCAAGCTTAAGCACATCCTCACTTCCCGCATCACCGTACATCACCGGAATGTCTCGATGCTTTAAATCCTCAACAACGCTCGGATTAAAATCGATAATCAAAAAACGCGAAGCAACATCTTCCATCATCGGATAAATCTCCTGTCCCATCCGATCAAAACCAATTAATACGATTTGCGCAGAATGCTCTCCTTCGCCTTCGTTTTCAGAAGTGGTTCCCCGAAGCCACGGGATACGATGTGCCAAGAATTCAAAGATGCGTTCATTGTATGTAATGAGGTAAGAGGAGATTGCAATCGTAAGAAGTCCAACCATCGTTGCAAGCGGCAATGCATCCGCGGTAATAAGTCCCGCCGCAATTCCGCCACCAATAAGAATGAAAGAAAATTCACTAATCTGTGCAACCGTTGTTCCTGCCAAAAACCCGGTACGCGGGTGGTAACCCATGAGTTTCATAATCACAAGCATGATGATGGGATTTCCAATAAGCACAAAGCTTGCAAATGCAAGGCCCGGCAAAAGCAGTGAAGAAATATTATCAATATTTAAGTGCGTACCGAGCACGATAAAGAAAATGATAAGGAAGAAATCACGTACCACACGCACGCGTGCTTCAATTTCATGTTGAAATCCTGTTCCTGCAAGCGCAACGCCCGCCATAAGCGCACCAATCTCAATACCAAACCCTAAAATCTGCAAACCACCCGCAACCGCAAAGCACCATGCAATCGCCATCAAAAACAACAGCTCCTGGTTTTTCGCTGCAAAGGCAAAAAGTTTAGGAATCGCAAACTTAGCCAAGAACCACAAAATTGCAACGGCAGCAATCGCTTTTATAAATGATCCCGTCACCATATCGGTCACCGTTCCCCCCGCGCCATATGCCGAAAGGAACAATAGCAACACCATGGCAATAAGATCTTGCACGATAAGCGCACCTACGGCGATGCGACCATACAATCGTTCAATATCTTCTTTATCCGTAAGCATTTTCACGATAATAATCGTGGAGGAGAATGCGAATGAGACACCTAAAAATACGCTCGTCCATCCACTGAACCCAAGCAACTGTCCAATGCCCCATCCGGCCGCTGAAGTAATGAGCATTTGCGCAACGCCCGAGGCAAGCGCAACAAACCCCACATCTTTAATATTACGCCAATTCAAATTCAATCCAACAATAAACAACAAAAACGCCACGCCCACGCGCGACAACGTTTCAAATACATCAGCCGACTGGGCAAATCCAAGTGCCGCAGGGCCAACAATAATGCCTGTCAAAATATATGCGATAACAAGCGGCTGACGCAGTGCATACGCAATAAGCGAAAACACTCCTGCCGTCATCATCACTGCCGCAATTTCCAAAAAAAGCTCTGAAAACATACCTCCAATGTTAGGAGAAGTATAACAGATGAAGAAGGGTCATCCGAAACTTATATTACGCAAATTCGCCCGCATTCTCTCAAAACTTGCATTATTTCAAAAAATGGCGTAGTATAGACAAATTCTAATATGAATACATTCTCTCGGGGCGGTGGTTTTGGTGGCGGTTTTGGTGGTAACAAAGGGCCAAAGCGCTCCTTTGGTGGTGGTTTTGGTGGCGGATCCCAAGGTGGGTCTCGCGGTGGTTTCG
>JBBTSN010000048.1:0-4765 GCA_038078775.1 Patescibacteria group bacterium
AAGATGCAATGGTTCGTTTTGCACGTTTACGTGGCAAGAAAACGTTGTGGATTCCTGGAACCGATCATGCTGCGATTGCTACACAATCGAAGGTAGAAAAAATGATCAAAGAAAGCGAAAAGAAATCTCGTCACGATTTGGGTCGCGAAGCATTTCTCAATCGTGTTCATACTTTTGCGCAGGAGAGTCATGACACCATTGTGAATCAGGTTAAGAAAATGGGTTCTTCGGTTGATTGGAGTCGCGAAGCGTACACGCTTGATGATGCTCGGAACAAAGCGGTGAACACTGCGTTTAAACGCATGTACGACGATGGACTCATCTATCGCGGGAATCGCGTCATCAATTGGGATCCTGTCGGACAGACCACTGTTTCAGACGATGAAATAGTTTACAAAGAAGTTGAGGCAGTGCTCTACACCTTCACGTACAGCAAGGATTTTCCAATCGCCATTTCTACAACACGTCCTGAAACAAAAGTGGGAGATACGGCGGTCGCGGTGCATCCTTCCGACGAGCGTTATGCGCAATACGTGGGCAAGACATTTAATGTTGAATTTGCGGGAGCTCAGCTTTCTATTAAGATTGTTGCCGATGAAAGCGTAGAAAAAGACTTCGGAACCGGCGCCCTTGGCGTAACTCCCGCACACAGCACAATTGATGCCGAAATCGCCAAGCGCCATGGTCTCGAAATGAAACAAGTGATCGATGAAGACGCACGCATGATGACGCATACCGGAATGGTTGCTGGCATGAGCACAAAAGATGCACGAGTGGAAATTATAAAATGGTTAGAACAAAACAAACTCTTTACGAAAGAGCCAGAAAAAATTGTTCAAAATCTCTCAACCGCCGAGCGTACCGGGGGAGTTATTGAACCTTTGCCAAAATTGCAGTGGTTCGTTGATGTACATAAAGAGTTTGAGCGCGACGGAAAAATGGTGACGCTCAAGTCACTCATGCAAAATGCAGTGCGCGGCAAGTCCGTAGAAATTCTTCCGGATCGTTTTGAGAAAACATATTTCCAATGGATCGATAACCTCCGCGACTGGTGCATTAGTCGCCAAATTTGGTTCGGTCATCGCATTCCGGTGTGGTATCACGATACTTGTCAGCTTCTAGACGAGAATGGAAAATCTCGTTACGGAGAGCCTGCATTTGTAGGAGAGATGGAAAAGGCAAACGATGGATTATGTTATTGCGCGGTTTGTAAAAACGGATACGATTCGGAGAATCATTTCAGGCAAGACGAAGACACGCTCGACACCTGGTTCTCTTCTGGCCTCTGGACATTTTCAACGCTCGGCTGGCCAGATGTTACCGCTGAAGACTTCAAAAAGTATCACCCCACATCGGTTCTCGAAACCGGATACGATATTTTGTTCTTCTGGGTTGCGCGCATGATTCTCATGTCAACCTACTTGATCAACGATGTACCGTTTAAAACGGTGTACTTGCATGGCCTTGTTCTTGATGAGCAGGGAAGAAAGATGAGTAAGTCACTCGGCAACATCATCGATCCGCTCACGATGATAGAAAAATACGGCGCAGACGCAACGCGTCTTTCGCTCGTGCTCGGCAACACTCCAGGAAACGACCTCAAACTCTCCGAAGAAAAAATCGCCGGCTTCCGCAACTTCACCAATAAGCTTTGGAACATCTCTCGTTTTGTTCTCGGCGGCGTTTCAAATGTTCGCCATATTGAGTCTGTAACGCCAAAAACCCTTGCTGATAAGTGGATCCTTTCTCGTTTCGCAAACGTTGTCGCTAAAGTAACAAAGCTCCAGGAATCATATAACCTTTCTCTTGCGGGAGAAACACTCCGTGATTTCACTTGGGGAGAATTCGCCGACTGGTACCTTGAGATCGCAAAAATTGAGGGAGAGAAAGAGGAAGTATTGCTTTTCATACTTGAGCGCCTCCTCGTTCTCTGGCATCCGTTTATGCCCTTTGTCACTGAAGAGATCTATAAGCAGTGGAATAAGGGGCTGATAATGGTCGCGGAGTGGCCAGAATTTGAATACAAAGTTACCGCAGAAGAAAAATTCGAAGTGGATTTAGCCTTTGAATACATGCAGCTCGCTGTGACTAAAATTCGTGATCTCCGATCACAATATAAGTTAGAGCAAAAGAAAATGTTGGAAATAATAATTTCTAACGGAGATATTCTTAAACAATCCGAGAAGAATATTAAGAGTTTTGTTAGAGCAAGCTTAATAACTTTTGTTGATGAATTTCACCAGCCTTCAAGACGGACGATCGCTGTAATGGCAGGATCGATTGCTATTCATATAGTCGCTGAAGATTTAGTCGACTCTGCAAAGGAGCGCGAGCGTCTCGAGAAAGAAATTACGTCTGTTGAAAAGTTCGTTACTCAGCTTTCTGCAAAGCTGGGCAATGCTGAATTCGTTGCTCGCGCACCAGAAACGGTCATCACTCAAGAAAAGCAAAAGTTCGCCGATGCCGAAGCGCGTCTCGCAACCCTTCGTCGCGAATTAAAAAGTGTGGCAGAATAAGATCATTCTATGAATCCCATAAATCACGTCCTCACGCACAACGTTGAACGCGTATACCCAACGGCAGACGCCTTGCAAAAGATGCTCGAATCCGGCAAAAAGCTTCGGTTGTACATGGGCATCGATCCAACGTCGCCACATCTTCATATCGGTCACGCTATGCAGCTCAAAAAACTGCGTGAGTTTCAAGATCTCGGCCACGAGGTTATTTTGCTTATTGGTTCATTTACCGCAATGATTGGAGATCCAACCGACAAAGCCGCAACCCGCAAGCAGCTTACGGCAGACGAAGTAATGGCAAACGCACAAACATATAAAGATCAAGCTGCAAAAATCATTCGTTTTGACGGAGAGAATGCAGTAAAGATATTGTTTAATAATGATTGGCTCGCGAAGCTCACGATGAAAGAAATTTTGGAGCTCTCGTCGCAATTTACCGTGAGTCAGATGCTTGAACGCGACATGTTTGAGGGGCGTTTTTACGGAAAGGTAATCTGTCCAGGGTGCGAAAGTCAATTCACCGCTCGTTCATTAAAACTTCTATCTCCAGATGTGAAGTATAAGAATAAGTACGGTGAGGAGGCTGGCAATATTAATCATGCATGGATCGTAGATCGTCGATTATTGGACGAAGTATGTCCATCATGTAGAAAATCTTTAAAAGATTTCATTTCCTATCCAGAAGAGTCTTCTAAAGAAAGTGTAGTTGAAAAATGGAAAGATTTTCTTAAAAACAATGTTTCTGGTCCTGCGCCTATCGGTCTCCACGAATTCATGTACCCACTCATGCAAGGATTTGATTCTGTTGCCATGGACGTAGACATTGAAATCGGCGGAAGTGACCAAACATTTAATATGCTCGCTGGTCGCACGCTCATGAAGGCGGGCGTTCTTGGTCACAAAGCAAAAGAGAAGTTTGTAATCACGCTGAAGCTTTTAACGAATGATGAAGGAAAGAAGATGAGCAAGTCAGAAGGTGGCATGATCGCGATCGACGATGTTCCAGAAGACATGTTTGGAAAAATTATGTCGATGAATGACGACATGATTGCGTCGTACTTCGCATGTGTTCTCGACGCAACAGAAAACGATCTCACAAAAATAAAGAATCGTCTTGATTCCGGAGAAAACCCTCGCGACATTAAAATGGAACTCGCAGAGCGTGTCGTTGGTCTCTATCATGGCAACGAAGCGGGGGAGAAAGCACGCACGCACTTTGTACAAGTTTTCCAAGAGCACTCCGCCCCCGAAGAAATGGATGAGGTGCAGGTGGCAGACGGAACAGCTCTCGTCGATGTTTTGGTGAACACCAAATTAGCTACATCAAAAACAAACGCACGTCAGCTTATTGAACAAGGCGGAGTAAAATTGGGTGATCGTGTGGTTACTGATGTCGCCGAAACGATCGACGCCTCACTTCTTCCTTTGGTACTGCAGAAAGGAAAAAGAGGATTTGTGAGGTTGATAAGATAAGTTCTATAAGGAGGCTAGTTGTGCTAGGCGGGCTAGGTAGAAACGCATTTCTTACCTAGCCTACTAGCTCCACTAGCCCAACTCATTACTATGTACGCATTACAACAAGCAAAAAAAGAAGCCTTAACTGCCCTTAAAAAGCATATTGGCAAAAGCTTCACCGTAAACGGTGACATGCTTTCGGCTCCACCAAAAGTGGAGTACGGAGACCTCAGCTTTCCGTGTTTTCAACTCGCAAAAGGCATGGGCCGAAACCCTGCAGAGATTGCTATCGAGATCGCGGCAAAAATCGGACCATCACTACTCATTAGTCGTATCCACGCCGTTGGCCCCTACGTAAACTTTGTATTCGATACCGACGCGTTTGCAGCTCACGCGGTAAAAGATGTCCTTACGCAAAAGACTCGCTACGGAAAGGGAGCGACCGGAAAAGGAAAGCGGGTGATGGTTGAATATGCAAACCTCAACACGCATAAAGATGTTCACATCGGCCACGTTCGTAACTTCACCGTGGGACAATCTGCAGTAGAAATTCTTCGCGCAAACGGGTACGAAGTTATTCCGGTTTCCTACATCAACGATTTGGGAAACAACGTCGCAAAGTGTATTTGGGGCTTGGTGCATATTTATCCAGATGTTGAGCCCGAAGGAGACAAGCTAAGCTTCCTCGATACCGCATATGTTGAAGCGGTTGCCGCAGTAGAGGATGATAATGCAAAGCGCGCCGAAGTTTCTCAAATTCAGCGCGAGTTAGAAAACATGGAAGGGCCGCACGT
>JBBTSN010000049.1:0-1298 GCA_038078775.1 Patescibacteria group bacterium
AGACATGCCGTTTATGGATGACGGTCGTCCGGTTGACGTGATCCTCACCCCACTTGGTGTGGTTTCTCGTATGAACCTTGGTCAGATTCTTGAGGTGCACCTTGGTCTTGCTGCGCAAAAGCTTGGCTACCGTGTTGCAACGCCAGTGTTTGCGGGTGCTCCTGATCATGCGATTAAAGAAGAGCTGGTAAAGGCGGGCTATCCAGAAACCGGACAAGTAGAGTTGTACGATGGAAAGTCGGGTGAGGCGTTTGAGAACCCGGTAACCGTGGGCATCATGTACATGCTGAAGCTTCACCACATGGTTGAAGATAAAATGCACTCTCGTTCTATTGGTCCTTACTCACTTATTACGCAGCAGCCGCTTGGTGGTAAGGCGCAGTTTGGTGGTCAGCGTTTTGGAGAAATGGAAGTTTGGGCGCTCCAGGCATACGGTGCTTCCCACATGCTCCAAGAAATTCTCACCATTAAGTCTGATGACGTTCCGGGTCGCGCTAAGGCATACGAATCCATCATTAAGGGTGAGCCTATTGTGAAGGTAAACATTCCAGAGTCATTCAACGTGCTCATTCGCGAGTTGAAGGGTCTTGGTTTGGATGTTGAGCTTCTCAAGAACAATAAGAAGGTAGAACTTGGAGACGGCAATGTGCCACGTCGCCCATAATTACGACCTCGAATAAAAATATATGGCAATGAAATTCGAAACGCTCAAGTCTACAGACTTTGATGCAATCCGTCTTAAGCTTGCATCTCCTGATGTGATGCGTTCTTGGTCGTACGGCGAGGTAACCAAGCCGGGAACCATTAACTACCGCACCCAAAAGCCAGAAAAGCAGGGCTTGTTTGCAGAAGAAATTTTTGGCCCTTCCAAAGACTGGGAATGTTATTGTGGAAAGTACAAAAAAATTCGTTACAAAGGCATTATTTGTGACAAATGTGGCGTTGAAGTTACCCAGTCTTCCGTTCGTCGTGAGCGTATGGGTCATATTGAACTTGCCGCTCCGGTGACGCATATTTGGTTCTTGCGTGGTGTTCCTTCTAAGGTTGGGCTGATGCTTGATCTTGGTGTGCAACAGCTTGAAAAAGTGGTGTACTTTGGTGCATTTATCATCACTGATGTAAATGAAGACGCTCGTCAAATGACGGTTGAACAGGTTCGTGAAGAATACAAAGCAAAGAAACGCACTATTGAAGGTGAGCGTAAGCGTGATGAACAGCGTGTTGCCGAGAATTTGACTGACAAAGAGCTTAAGGCAGAAATGGCTCGTATTGAGTCGATGACCGCTGAAAAGCTTGAT
>JBBTSN010000050.1:0-10476 GCA_038078775.1 Patescibacteria group bacterium
CGCAATATCGTTATGTGCATCAAGTGGGGAAAGGTCGGTCGTAAATCGTTCGTTAGTAATATTGATCTTTTCGTACAACGCCTCGGCGATACGGGTATCTGCAGCGCCTTCTTGCGCTAAACGAAACGCGTTCAAAACACACTCTTCAGGCTCCCCCTTCCATACAAAAATCTGCCCATGACGCGCGTTCCGAGTAGGAAGCACGCAATCAAACATATCGATTCCCACCGAAACGTAGTACACAATTTCTTCCGGCATGCCTCCACCCATAAAATAACGTGGCTGCTCAACCGGCAAATCCCACACAATACGCTTCGCAATACGAAATGCGTCTTCACGTTCTTCGCCAACAGAGAGCCCACCAATCGCATAACCATCAAAACCAATCTCGCGCAAACCCATTGCCGAAGTGTGACGCAAATCTTCATGCGTTCCTCCCTGCACAATGCCAAACAACAACGGCCGACCAGACGTCTCTTCAAAATCTCTTCCCTGTTCCTGCAACGCCTTTACAAACGCATCTTTTGAACGTTTCGCCCATCGCAATGATCGCTGCATTGCCTCATCGTAGCGCTGACGTGTCGAAATCCCCGCCGCAACATCATCAAACTGCATACGAATATCAGAACCAATAGCTGCCTGCACTTCCATAGAAACTTCTGGCGTCAATCGAATACTCGCGCCATCAATATGCGATTGAAACGTCACCCCATCCTCGTCAGTCGCATTTAACGTTGCTAAACTAAACACTTGGTAGCCGCCACTATCCGTAAGCATGGGCCCATGCCAATTCATGAGTGATTTCATCCCACCAACGGTACGCAACGTTTCAACCCCAGGACGTAACAACAAATGATACGTATTTCCCAAAATAACCGATGCCCCAAGCGTCTTTACCTCATCAGCGGTAAGCGTTTTTACTGCCCCCGCAGTTGCAATCGGCATAAACACGGGCGTCTCAATAGCACCCGACGGCGTTAAAAGCACACCAGTTCGTGCATCACCATGTTTTGATAAAACAGAAAACATACTTACTCTTGCTGAGAATATCGTGTATAAAGAACAATACCCGTTGCAACCGCAACATTCAGCGATTCAAGCTTCTTATTATGGCGCACCGCGACTGATGCACCTTTTACACCAATCTTGATTCCTTTTCCTTCGCTTCCTACAACAAGCACAAGTGGACCCGCAGGAAGCTTTTCGGGAGAAATTGCGCCTTTCTTTAATTCAAGACGATAAATGGGCACTGCACTTTCGGCAAGAACATTCTCAATAACATCTCGCTCAACCGTTACCCACGGTGCATAAAAAAGAGCCCCCGCAGATCCACGAACCGTTTTTGGATTTCCCACCTCAGCACATTCAACAAGAATAATACCCGCATTAAAACCAAGCGCTAAGCGAAGCAGCGTACCTACATTGCCAGGATCTTGTACGGCATCGAGTACCATAACCGTCTGGCATTTCAGCACATCCTCAAGAGTCCATTTTGGTACACGTGCAACTGCCGCAGAACGCTGAGGGTTCTCGGTCGTAATAATCTCTCGAAAAATAGGCGTGTCACGATCGGTAAAGGAAAATTCAACAAACTCTTTTACATCATGGGTGAACTTCTCTCCTTCAACAATACACAAACCAAGACGCTCTCGTTCTTTGCGTTTTTGAAGATTAAGAAGAAGTCGCTGTTGAGCTGCGGTAAGTTTCATAGGATTCAAGAGAAGTGTCATCCCGAACGCAGTGAGGGATCTTCATGATTCAAGACACGTCAATCGCGACTGACGTATCCAGAACAGGAGTCTTGAAGATTTCTCGCTTCGCTCGAAATGACAAACAAACAATTAGATTTTCAATGTATCCGCAAACTTCTTTCGAAATGCAGCGATTTTAGGATCAATAACTACCTGACAATACCCTGCATTGGGGTTTTTCTCAAAGTATCGCTGGTGATACTCTTCGGCACGGTAAAAAGCAGACAAAGGGCTCAACTCAGTAACCAGAGGTTTATCAAATACCTGTTCGCGGTCGATTCTCTGCATTACTTCTTCGGCACACAAGCGCTGCTCTTCTGAAGAAAAGAAAATAACCGAACGATACTGGGTGCCAATATCTGCTCCTTGGCGATTGAGCGTTGTGGGGTTATGCGTAAGAAAAAAGATTTCAAAAACCTTCGCAAGCGAAATCTCGTCAGCATCGAATGTCACACGAACAACTTCGGCATGACCCGTGGCACCAGAACATACCGATTCATACGTAGGCATTTTACTCTCACCGCCCGCATAACCAACTTCAACGTCGATTACTCCACGTGTCGCACGAAAAACCGCCTCGGTACACCAGAAGCATCCTCCACCGAATGTGATTGTTTGATGAGACATAAGGATTAAAATGGTTTATTGGTTAAGATGGTTTTTTGTAAGTACTGAAGAACGTAACACGTTAACCATTTAATCAATTAAACCACTAACGGCAGCTTATGCATCGTTGCAGGTCTTCCACGCATAAGATCTTCAATGCGATATGCACCGTGCGTCGGTGCATTGATATAGCCCATCCATGCCATGCGGGCAAGCGCACCCGACTTTACCCAATCCCAAAGCCATTCATTCGCAAAACGAGCATCAAGCATATCGGCACCCGCGCCAACCTGGAATAACCAAGAACGATTAAAATGTTCCTGACTTCCTACAGGTTCAGTCATAATAAGTGGAATACCAAGACCTACATAAAACGAAAGCTCTGAAGGCTTTGTGATAAGTACATCGACCTTACGCATCGCATCTCCAAACGCCGTAAAGTAGACATGACGCTCTTTCTCACAAAGAACAACAATACTCCCCGTTTGAAGTGCACGATCAAGCTTCTGCTCGAGAATTGCATCAAGAAACAGCTTTCCAATATGCTCAAGCGTTCCTGCAACAAGCGTTAAAATAACTCGCCCTGCCCGAATATCAGGAGCAAGTGAGGTAAGAAGCTGAATACCAATATCAACTTGAGCTCCCGCTCCTCCAACCGCAAACGCAACATGAAGCGGCATATGCTTTGGGCCCATGGCCTCACAAAAGCCATCACCAAGTGACGCCGCAATCATCGGTGATGCAGAACGTGCAAACGTTCCCTCAGGATCAAGTAAACACAATCTTCGATTCAAATCACTCAACACAATCTTCGAGTCTTGTCCTCCTACGTTCTCTGGGGGCAACGGAAATCCCGTTAAATGAATATTCTTTTCTGGAACTCCGTACAGCTGTAAACGCTCAGCAACTCTTCCGGTAGGAGCAATATATTGAATACGACTCTTCTGCGGACGGAGCGGAGCCCAACCTCGACTCACATCTGCATCACACGTCACTACATAAATATCTTCAGGATATCCAAACTCCTCAGCGGCAAAAGCAGGAGTCATGAACGTAGAAATAAGCGGCTTGCGATCTTTTGATAATTGATCAACAAGATGCTTTCCCCACGCACGATTATGGATAAAGCCGTACGTCTGTTTAAGTTGAAGCGTGGGCGCAGAAAGATCACGACGAGGATAAAACGGATCGATTTGCTGCATACGATCCATTGCGCCAAAAGCAAGAGACCCAAGAAGAGGAACGCTTTTTAGGCGGGAAATGCGCTCGTACCAACGTCTTCCTTGGTGCCACAAGAAGTGATCAGCCTGTGGAATACCCTCATATGTGTTTGCCAAAATAACATTCCCTTCAGCCAAATGCCGCAAGCCAAACGCAGCTCGTTCGTGGCCATAACCCATACTCACCGCCACCACATGGGCGACTCCCCCCGAAACTCTCCCGGTATGTGAAGTACGCATATAGGGATAGTATACCCTGCCTGCCCGGCTTATGAGCCGGGTTCACTTGCCAATTTTCCCCTCATACGCTACAGTATTCCCGTTCTTAAATCCCCTCTTTATGGCTAAAGTTTGCGCAATCACGGGCAAGCGCCCGCTCGTTGGAAACAACGTGTCGCACTCCAACCGCAAAACCAAACGTCGCCAAATGCCTAACCTTCAAAAGAAGGTGGTCATCAACCCCGCAACGGGCAAGGCAATGACGATCATGGTAACCGGTCGCGGAATCCGTACCCTTGCCAAGTGGCTTGCGGCAGGAAAGAAAGTAGATCTTCGCACACTCGTTGTGTAAGACATAAAAAAACTCAGTCGTTTGACTGAGTTTTTTTATTCACTATTTCACGCCATCTTCCAAATGCTCCCAACTCCATTCACGAGTGAATACCTCGGGGAGGTAATACATTTCTCCTACCGACTCCCACACAATAAACTGTTCAACACCACTCTCATCATATCGCAAACGAAGTAAATTACCTTCCCCACTTCCTGCGCCCGCAGAATCAAGAATATCTACATACAACTCACCGTCTTCAAAAAAGAGATCCAACACGTTTGGCTTCATGTACAAATAAGAACTCGCAGGTGATTTACTATACGTTTCAGTAACATCAAGAAGCACATTCCATGGGCCATTGTCTTGTTGCGCAAAAATGCCTGCAAATTCAACTCGCTCATATTCTCGCAAATCAAGAAGCGGAGTATTCATATTCTTTTGCCCTGCAATAACGTAACGAACGTCACCGAACATCATATCCGCAAGAACTTGCCCCGGATAAACGGTCTGTTCTCCCCAATCCCGAATCACTCCAAAAGAAACGCCTCCCGAAGGATCAAGAGCTTCATCTCGCACCTCAGGAACAACGCCCTCAGAAAAGAGACGGTGCATTTCTCGAAGAATTGCATTTGCACTCATTGCATTAGGCACCGCAAGATATTTTTCGGCGTCTTCATACGTAATGTCAGGACCAGAAAGCTGATACAAAAACGTATTCATTCCTAAAAACCAAGAAGCATCACACCAAGAAACAACGACACCAAACGGAACAGGATTCACACCAAGCCCATCAGTTGCGCACGGCACCGTAGACTTATCGCGATAGGCAGACATAATTGATTCATACCCGACTCCCAAATGCCTTCCCGTAATAGCGTGTTCAAAGCCACGTGTATCGTCAGTACTAAAAAGCATCCCCACACCAATACCTATAACAAGAAGGCCACCAAGAAGTCCCAAAACTGTAAAAGCTTTTTGCATACTAAAAAGAATATAGAGCAAAGAAGAAATCTTTGGAAGGTGTTGGGCGGTGAAACGTGAAGTAAATCACGTCAGTCGCGACTGACGTGATGAATCTTTTAAGGGGGCGGGATAAGTGATAATGCGCGACGTTAGAACTCTTGCGATTCAACCTCGGTAATTTTGAAGAAATCTTTTGTAGCCTCCAAGGCAATCTGACCATCAAACGATTTGCATGTATAGATGATTAAAGAGACGAACCTTGCGTTCGACCATATATACAGCGAAATACCTGAATCAATTAAGGGAACGAAGGCATCATATCCTTGATTTTCCTCCTTTCCTTCGCCTCCTGGAGAAAAAATAATCGGCTCGCCGTACATCCGAAGATTGAGGGAGTGAGTAATGCTCTTAAAGAATTCCACGATCGTGTCTTTATTAACGTTTATTTGATAAAAACCCTCGATCAGCAAACGTTGACGTTTAATATTGGGAGCTAAGTCCTTCATACCCACATAGTAAAACAAAAATTCACTAGTCTTACAACCGGTGGACCTTTGGCAGGCCCCGAGGAAGTCGAACTCATACCTACTTGTTTTCTTGTTCTCATCACGAACCTCAAAATGTAAAAAGAGTTTTACATTTGGAGATGGCTGGAATATTCAAAAAATGAACCCCCCAGGGTCCTCTAGATCCTTCCTATCGTCAGGATCTTTCTCCGCATCCATCTCAGAAATCCCATTCTCAACCCACTACCAGAATCACACTCACTCTCAGATCCTCAATTCTTCTCCTCAATCCTTAATCTTAATTCTTTCCCCTCACAATCAATAACCCGATTCACAGCACGGCACGTCGTTCGCGAACGGCGAGGTCACAACAACACAAGAGACGCCATGAATGGCGTCTCTACGTTCACATCTCATCAACAAGCGTCGACATCAGCGCTCTGCCGCGTACCTCCCAATCACTCAATCCAAAAAACTGCATTTCCAAAATATAATCCGTAACTGCTTGAATTGTAGTCTCACGATCAACATCTTTTATCTCACGAACATAGCGCTCGAGAAAACGATAGTGAAGCTCTTCACGAACGTCCTCATCTTCTACCTGACGCCACAATTGCTCTCCGTACACATGTGCAATTTCATCTTCATTTCCAAGCGTATCGTACAAATATTCCTCAAGCGCGTCCTGAATTTCATCGAGCGTTTTGTAAGAAAGATCTTCAGAAGAGAGTCGTCCTTCAAGGGTCGCAAGAATAGAAGAAATTTGCTCTTCTGCGTTGAGCGAATCAAAATGATAAATCTCTGTTTTGTAAAACGGCTTCATGTCAAAGGTAATACGATCCGAATACTCACCGATATCAGAAGCAAGATACGCAAGATAAAGCGCATGCACTTGCTCAAAAGAAAGGTTAGTATCTACAAACGTATAGAGAATGTAGAGAAGCGGAGTAGAAATACCATTATCAGCAAAAAGCTGTAAAGCAGTATCTTTCATAAACGTCGCTTGATTTTGGCTTCGCTGCGGGTCACCAATGGCATAGCTCTGACGATGACGAAGCCATTGCAATGTTTCCGTGGTAGGAAGACCGATGGTACGGAAAATACCAAGCGCCTGAGAGAATCCAACCGTTGCAATATAATCAGGTTTTACTCCCGTTACTTTTTGAATCTGTTCAATGCCATACTCCAAACCACCAAACGCACACGCATTCGCAAGATAGTAATCGGTCTCCTCATAGTCTCCTCCGGAAGGGAGTGATGAATACGTCCCGCGAGGAACGGAAGTGATTTTTATAGTCCAGCGAACAACATCAAGCGTAACCAAATGAATAGCATCACAATGCTGTTCGCTCCCCTCTTTCCGAGAGTCGACACCAAGAGTGAGAATATTGATCTCCCCTTCGGTACCATACACATCGTCGGGCATTGCAAGAAGCTCCTCTTTTCGTGCTGCAAGCATTTCGTCAACAAGAGATTGAACGGCAGGCTGGGCAGCCGTAAGCTCAGGAACCACCTGAGGACGTAAAAAGAACCACACGCCTACGGCAAGAAGTATCAACGTAGTAACAACAAGAGAAGCAAAGGTCCAAAGCGTACATTTGGTCATACAAAAAAGCGCCGTCAAAATTCGGCCGAATGGTAACGAAAAGAACAAAGATACGCAATGCGTCTGTTCCTCAACCTCCCGGCCCATGCTTATACCTACTCATAACAAAAAAGACGCTCGGTAGTCGAGCGTCTTTCCTAGAAACTGTGGACAGAAACGTACGGGCGTAACATCTTACGCACATTCATTACAAAAGTGCTTCCTTTGCTGCCTTTGCAACCGTAAACTTGATAACGGTCTTTGCAGGGATTTTGATGGTTGCACCCGTTGCTGGGTTGCGACCCATACGTGCAGGGCGGTTCTTTTTTACAAGCTTTCCAAGACCCGGCATAACAAATTCTCCAGCGCGCTTGATCTCTTTGTATGCAAGCTCCAAAAGACCATCATACATTTCACTTGCCTGCTTTTTGGAAACACCCCAACGTTCTGAGATATCTGCAATCATTTGACCCTTGGTCATGCGCTTTGCTGCCATATAGTTTTTTTCTTAAAGAAAATTAAGGATTTTGCGAGGAAAGCGTAACACAGCACCAAATTCCGCAAAGCAAGTTATCAACAAGAACATTTAAAAACCTCAATAAAACCGAACGCACACGCGCACGCTATGGCTGAAGTATCTTATCCGCACTCTTTCCTTCTTCAAGAATTATGACTGAGGTTACCGAAGAAAACTGCTTGAGCGTCGCTTCAATCTGCGCGCGAATCCCAGTTACCATACACGAACCCGCGCTACCCAAAAATGAATCTTGTACAAAAGTTACTGTCGCAACGCCATCTTCGATGCCAATTGAACGCACTTTTGCTTGGGTAGGAATAAGCGAAACAAACTCTTCGCCTTCCGAGGCGTCAACACCCTCCAAAAGCTCCCCCAGTGCCGCATGCGCAATCGCAACCGTATCAGGCACACGTCGTGTCACTTCAGTAACGTCAGTGCAATCACCACCATTCTCGGATGCATTGCGCGGCACGAAATACACCAAAACCTCCTCCGCGGAAGCATCAACAGAAAAAACCACAGGAATACGAACCATATCTTGCTCAGAGCCATCTTTTGCCGAATAAGAAAATACCTCAACAACACCACCAGGCACGGTTGGCTCATCATAATTTACTAAAACCGTAAAAGACCCGAATTCCCCGGTATCGGGCGCATCAGCCATTGCATGACCTTCAGCAAGTACAACCCTCGCATCATCCGTAACACGATAGTGAAAAACTGCTTCAAAAACACGAGCTTGTCCAACGATCGTAAGTGGGAAACCAATAACGCCACCCGCAACAGGCTCTGCAACAATAATATTTCGAAGGGATTCTTCAACAGGAACCCAAAAATCTCCAACGGGAACAACAGGAGCCTGCGCCGTATTTTGTGGAAGAATAAAGAAAAAAATGGAGAAAATAACGAGCGCCAAAATGGCAACACCTCCTGCGGGTATCAAAAACTTTTCAAATGAACGCATAGGGTAGGTTATTCGGTGGATCTTTCTTCAAGCGTAACACGATCATGAACTAAAAAACTATCCCCATGGCACCAAGAAACAAACACAAAGCTGCTATGCTCAAGAGGATTATTCTTTTATAACGTTATGATGAACTCATCTTGGTGCGTAGTTCACAAAATTGCTTGGGTACTCGTATTTATAGGCGCAATCAACTGGGGACTTATCGGGTTCTTCGATCTCAACTTAGTACATGCAATCTTGGGAGGCATAGGACTTGGCGCATCAAATACCCCAGAACGCGTTGTATACGCGCTCGTTGGTCTTGCAGCGCTTTTCTCGTGCACCTGCGGCATGTGTAAAATGTGTAAAGGAGGAAAAAAGTAATCGATAAAGGGATGCTCAAATAAAAAATACTGCCAATATTGGCAGTATTTTTTATTGTACATTTTTAATGCATTTGCTACGCTCTTTCCAGAAACAATTAACCCCTCTTTATGGAAGGCTTGATATTCATTGTCATTATCGTGCTCCTCGCGTCACTTCGCCAAGTAAACCAGTACGAACGGGGCATTAAGTTCACCATGGGTACGTATACCGCAACCGTAGGCCCAGGCTGGAGACTCATCATCCCAATCTTTCAATCCATGAAAAAGGTAGATCTTCGCGTAAAAGCCATGGACGTTCCAAGCCAAGACGCAATTACGAAAGATAACATCTCTGCAAAAATCAACGCCGTTATTTACTACAAAATCATCGATCCTGCAAAATCCATTCTCGAAGTAGAAAGCGTTCATTACGCAGTCATGCAGCTTGCACAAACTACCATGCGTAACGTGGTAGGTGAAGTAACGCTCGACGAATTACTCGCAGGTCGTGCAACTATTTCCGAGAAAATTGAAAAACTGCTTGAAACCGTAACCGCGGCATGGGGTATTGAAGTATCTTCCGTAGAATTAAAAGATATCAACCTCGCACCAGAAATGGTTCGCACCATGGCAAAAAAAGCAGAGGCAGAACGTGAACGCGATGCAGTTATTATCAACTCCGAAGGTGAAGCAAAAGCCGCAGAAAACATTGCTCGCGCCGCACAGATGCTTTCCGAAGTACCTGGAGCACTCCACCTCCGCACCCTTCATTCAATCAATGACATTAGCTCAGACGCGTCAAACACCATCGTCTTCACCGTTCCTCTTGAAATCCTTCAAGCAGTTGCAGGATTCAATAAGAAATAATAAAAAATTCGCGTTCACGTCCGTAGGGAACGGTTTAAAACCGTTCCCTACAAGCACAGAACGCGAATTTTTTATTTTGAGACTATTTCGCCGAACGCTCAATTGCGTTAACCACTCTCCGTTCAAGCTCATCCATATCAACTTTCCGTAACATCTTCAAAAGTTCAGGATCAGCTTTTTGTGCAACATGAAGGCGTTTTTCAATTGTCGCAAGCATCTCTAAAATCTTGGTAATCTCTCGCTCTGACTGCACATTAATCTGCAAATCAACTTCATCGCGAACATTCGCAATACGCGCTGCACGATTCTGGCTCATGAGCACCACAATAGAAAGGAAAATAGCCTCAAGGGAAACCGCAGTAGTAAGGAAATTAAATGGATACGGATCAACAGGAATTGCTCCCGAAATTACGCCGCCGTTATACAAAATCCAGAAAAGAAACAAGATGATGTGAAGAATAAAAAAACTTGATGTACCAAAAAATGAAGTGCACCAATCAGCAATTCTTTCTGAAAGTACAAGATTTCGACGCGCCTTAATGGCAATTTCTTTTCGCATCCCTTTCTTTTCTGCCGTCCTCCTCGTTAACATAGATA
>JBBTSN010000051.1:0-2166 GCA_038078775.1 Patescibacteria group bacterium
CGGCACGCATTATTATGGGTGTGGGTGGAGCACTCGATATGCTTGGGGGAAGCGTTGAACGCGCGCCAAGCTGGATGCGTTCGCGAAACCTCGAATGGGTCTATCGCCTTATTCTCCAACCTTGGAGATTCCAGCGCATCATGAAGGCATTCCCCATATTTCCGTTTTTCATTGTGTGGGAAACAGTAAAAAAGCGAATATTCTTTCAAGCAGTGGTGCGGGTAGTAAAACAGGTGTATAGAGATTTTAAGTAGGCTAGGAGGCAAGTTGGGCTAGGTAAGAACTCAGTGATAAGTATGGTATACAAGACTACGTCTTTACCTTGCCCGCCTAGCCCCACTATAAAAACACCACTCACTTCATACTTATAACTCTCAACTTCAAACTTCATCTATGCACATTCGTACACGCATCGCTCCTTCGCCAACCGGATTCATGCATATCGGGAACCTTCGCACCGCGCTTTGGGATTACTTTATGGCGCGTCAGGCGGAAGGGGAATTTATTATTCGTGTTGAAGACACCGATCAGGAGCGTCTCGTTCCTGGAGCTATTGAGGCTCTTTTGCGCTCCTTTGCGCGAATAGGCATTGATTGGGATCAAGGTCCGGTGTTGAAAGATGACGGAACGCTCTCTGAAAAAGGCGCATTTCGCCCGTACACCCAAACCAAGCGTTTAGATATCTACACGAAGTACGCGACTGATCTCCTTGCCGGAGGTCACGCATACTATTGCTTCTGTTCGCACGAGCGACTAGAAGAGATGCGTGCTGAGCAAACCGCGCTCAAGCAAAACCCAAAGTATGACCGAAAGTGTACAAGCCTTGGTGCAGATGAAGTTGTTGCACGCATTGCCGGGGGAGAGAGGCCGGTTATTCGGATGAAAATGCCTGAGGGGGTAGTAACGTTTGACGACGCAATACGTGGCCGTATTTCCTTTGATCTGAAAGACATGGACGACCAGGTAATCATGAAGAGTAACGGAATTCCTACGTATCATCTTGCGGTCGTTATTGATGATCATCTTATGGAAATCTCTCACGTTCTCCGAGGTGAAGAGTGGCTATCATCAACGCCAAAGCAAATTGTGTTGTGTAAAATGCTCGGGATCCAGATGCCTATCTATGCGCATGTTCCTCTTATTTTGAATCCTGACAAAACAAAACTTTCTAAACGAAAAGGGAATGCGTTCGTTGAAACCTTCCTCGACATGGGATACACCCCTGCTGCGCTTAAAAACTTCATTGCAACATTAGGTTTTAACCCTTCTGCAACGCAGGAAATCTTTACGCTTGATGAACTCATCAAGGCATTCGATATTTCCCGCGTAAACAAAAGTGGCGCGGTCATGAACATTGAAAAGCTTGATTGGATGAACAAACAGTACCTTGTGGCAATGGGGGAAGGGGAGTATCTGGCGCTCGCGAAAGCGTTCGTGTCGGTTGATCTTGAGGATCCATTCATGAAACGTGCTGCGCTTGTTGAGAAGATGCGCAGCAGTAGATTAACCGAGCTATCTGCACTTCAAGAACAGTATTTTACGACGCAAAGAGTAAGTCATGAAGACTTAATAGGAAAGAAGGGAACCCTTGAAGGTACGAAAAATGCACTCGTGCGCATGGAAAAAGTTATCGCTGATCTTCCCGAGGAAACGTTATCCGCACCATCGCTTATCGAGTCGGCCATAAAAGCGTATATTGCAGAGAGTGGATTGCAAACCGGCTTGGTGTTGTCACCGTTGCGTATCGCGCTTTCAACGCGCGTACAGTCAGCTGGTCCATTTGAGTATGTGTATATCTTGCAAAAGGAAGAGTCGTTGAAGCGTATTCGTGAGGCGTTAAGTCTTCTGTAAACATATGAACCATTGGAGGAAATGGGGTGCGCTTACATTAATGCCTTGGATGGCGCTGGGTATTCCGGGGGTCCTTCTTGCTGCTGACGCAAATCAAGATATTAAGGAGCTTCAAGCAGAAATTCAAAATAAAAAAGCTGAGGTAGAAAGCATCAGCAATCAACTTGAAGAGTATCGTTCGCGTATTTCTGCATATAGCCAAAAGGCAGATTCGCTCGCAGGAGATGTCGCGGTGCTTGAGAACGAGCAAGCACTCGCCGAGTTAGATATTGTTGCAACGCAAACCGAAATAGAAACAGAGCAGCTAGAAATTCA
>JBBTSN010000052.1:0-4031 GCA_038078775.1 Patescibacteria group bacterium
AGATTTTGGTAATTTTCCCATTATAGCGAACGTTGTCTGGTTTGATAATCGTGACGGTCATACCAACCTTGACGATACCCTCAACAATACGTCCAACACCCAAGCGACCAACATAGTTGTCGTACTTAAGGTTTGCGATTTGCATGCGGAGCGGCTTACTGGTGTCGCTTGCTGCAGGAGGAACCTGGGTAATAATGGTGTCAAAAAGTGGACGGAGGTCAATGTTTTCATCGGTAAGAAGCTTTTTTGCAACACCGTCACGACCAATGGCGTACAGGTAGGTAAACTCAAGCTGTTCATTGCTTGCGCCAAGTTCTACGAACAAATCAAAAACCTGATCAAGTACCCAGTCTGGGCGAGCGGTTGGTTTATCAATTTTGTTGAGGATAACGATAGGCTTGAGGCCAAGAGCGAGCGACTTGCGAAGTACGAACTTCGTTTGTGGCATAGGGCCCTCGTATGCATCAACAAGTAAGAGCACAGAGTCAACCATACGAAGGACGCGTTCAACTTCAGAACCGAAGTCTGCGTGACCTGGGGTGTCTACAATGTTGATTTTTCCGCCATCGATCATGATTGCGGTATTTTTTGCGTAAATGGTAATACCGCGCTCACGTTCCAATTCGTTGGAATCCATGACGCAGGTTTCAATTTCTTCGCGGTCATTAAACGTACCGGATTGTTTCAACATCGCATCCACAAGCGTGGTTTTGCCGTGGTCAACGTGAGCAATAATAGCAATATTCCGAATATCCATAAGAGAAAACACGAAAACGCCGAAGGGGCGTTTTTACGCCAAAATAATAGCATTTTCACCTATGCGCGTCAAATAAAAAGGAGGGAGCTGGAGTTGGTGATCAAAAAAGTCTCGCTCAACATCTAGTGCCTGGCCACAGGTAAGAAAAATACGCAGCTGATTATCGGCACCCTGCTCAATAGTGGATGCGAAATCAGGGTGCTTAAATCGTCGAACTGCAAGAGAAAAATCTTTGGATTTTTGGAGTAGAGCGGGGAAGAGCATATGCATAAGGTGTGCAGCAGTTGGTGCGTGATCGATGTGAAGAAGCGCATCTGTTGCATGGAGCAGTGCTTCATGGAAACTGAATGAGGCACGGGCGAATGTCAAGAATACGTCGGTGATCGTAGAGACGCCATTCATGGCGTCTCCTTGCATAATGTCACGAACAAGCCCTCGTGCAATTTCAGAAAGGTCATTCGCATGTGCTTCACGGATAGTCTCTTCGTCATCGAGAAAAGAAAGGGGTACTGAGAGAGATGTTGGTTGTATGAGGGTGGTATGCAAGGCGAGCTCATCCGCGGTGTACCCAGATTCAGAAGTATCTTTGCGATACGCTTTGTTCCCATTCGCAAAAACAAGAACATCGTCGGCCCGAGGAAGGGCAAAGGAAAAATCGGTGAGCATTGACCCGTGAGCAAATGCCGAAGAAAGCGCATTCTCGTATGCGCGTAAAAAAATGAGCTCGCGATCAGCGGTGAAGTCCATGGAGAATAGTATAACCCGAAGAGGTTGCGATATGCCGTAGGGGCGCAACATCTTGCGCCCCGTGAGATGTAAAGCAGACTTTACATCTGAATTGTTTGTTTACGAGAGGGGGAGTGGTACCACCTCTTAGAGAGGCCTTCGTAGTAAGGAAAACGAACAGGGTATCGAACCTGTTCGCGACAAGACGTTACGCGCCATCACTCCTCCTAACCCACCAAAAGATTCACTTCCGTCACTTCCCCTTCTTCGCAAGCATCTGCGGGAAATCATGAAACAGGGTGCAGAACTGTGCTTTAAATCGAGAAAACCCCTGCCACGAATGCGGCTCGCCGGGAGTCCAAAACAAGCCGAAATCCGCGTAGCGATATCCCGTCTTTTGCAATCGCTCAAGCCACCACGCCATTAATCCCGTTCCTGCATCAACGGCACGACCCGCAGGCGTGAGACATGAAACATGGTGAAGCGAGGTTTTGAGCTCAGGAATATCAAGATACGCAAAAGCAGCTTCATACGTTTTGCTCGTCTTTGCTCGCGCACCAATAATGCCTACGCGGTTTCCATGCCCGGCAATTTTTTCAACGAGTAACGTATTAAAAGCTTTTTGATGCGCTGAATGAAGCGTTGATCGAAAGGCGACATCCCAATAATCGTGAATCGTAATGGGTTCAATAACCCACTCTTGTTTTTTCCAGGCTGCAATATGTCGCCTTGCATGAGAGGAAATATGTTTGAGCGCATCGCCTTCTTGAGGTATTTCACATATACCTACGCGGCTTTGATGAAGGGCAAGCGTGGAAGGTTTCCAGCCTTCAGGAACATCAGTTCGAGAAATGCGCTGCCAGAAAAAGAAATGCGGGCGGGGGAGAGGGAAATCCAAAACAGGTTCAACATCACTTAAAAAGCGCGCAAAACGGATAGGGCCATAATTCCACGTAAGCCCAAGGCAGCCATTTTTTTCAAGAAACTGAAAACGCTTGCCCCGCGCCCGCGCCTCACGTTCAAGGAAAGGGCGGCACGCGTCGTGAGGAAGATAGTCTGGAGGGAGCGCGGTAATCAGGCGATCAGTTTGTTCTGCAGTATTGAACGCATGGCCAAAGAACAATCGCTTGATACGGGAGAAGCTCATAAAAAAAGGAATGAAAAAGCCGCCCTTTCTTGTGTCAGGACGGCTCTTGTTCTTACTTTGCGCTAAATCCACGATTCATCATGTGCGACGCAATAACGAGCGCGCCGCCTACGAGTGCAAGATCTTTAAGTGCGCCCATGAGTGCCATCTGCATACCTTCGCCACCTGCAAGAACAGTAGGAAGATGAAGAATGAGGATAAAGAGACCAATTTCAATGGCAAGAAGCGTAGCGGCCAGGCGTGCGTAGCGATTAAGAACAATAGCAACCGCACCAAAAATAAGGCCTGCTCCTGAGAGATACACAAAGAAAAGCGCAAAAGGCCATCCTGCGAGTGCGCCTACCATGCTCCCTCCCGCAATAAAATGAAACACACCAAAAATGAACATTGGTACTGCAAAAAGCCAGCGACCTGCGCAGTTAAGCGTGCTGGAGCAGCATCCGGTCTCTTTTTTGTCACCACAGCATGAATCTTGCATATACGAAGGAAAAAATTATAGGAAAAGGATAGCATGGTATACTTTTAAAAGAAAAATATGGATGTCGAACGATTGAAAGTGGGCGAAAAAGGCCCAGAAACATATGAATCGGACAATGGGGCCGAGACAGCGACAGTTGCCGGAGTAGATCGTCAACAGTCGGAGCAAGATGTTGCAGCTGCGGTTGCTGAACGAAAAAGCGCGGTTGAACATGCGGCTCGCTCTCGCAGAGAAATGAAGGACCCATTGCTTGTACGCATTGAGTCTCTTCTTGCTGATGGTCTTGCAGACGAGTACGCCACGCTGAGCCCAGATAAAAAACAAGCGTTCAAACAAGAGGGCGAGGCGCTCGCAGTATGGCTCCATAGTGCGCTTGCAAACGGAACGGCAAAGCCCCACGAGGTGCTCATGCGTCTTGAAGGGTGGTTACTCATCATTGAAGGAAAAGATCGCTCATCTCCTTGGCTGCTACAAGAGGCGTATGTTCGTGCTCGTCGTGCGCTCGAATACATGATGTACACTGAAAAAGGTCATTAATATTTTCATGTGGCAAAAAATATCCCACAAGCAGTTCCTGATCCATTTGCAAGCGTTTCTCCTGAGGTAATGCTCTTGCTCGGTGCGGGTGTTTTGATTCTTTTAGGATTGGTATTTGTTGCAATTGCAATGACGAGACGGCGTGCAGAGGAAAAGAATCGATTAGGTAAAGGAGAGGATGCACCCGTTACTTTACAAATCACGCTTCCTAAATTCCAATCAGACGAAGAGGGAAAGCAGCGCGAAGCACAGCAGACTACAAAGGAAAAGGTTGCCGTTGCAGAAACGCTTTTTGCAGCACTGGGTGGTTTGCCACACGACAAAAGTTTGAAGGCCTGGCTTACGGGGCATTATGATGTTGTTGCACTTGAGATTGTTGCGCTCGA
>JBBTSN010000053.1:0-24975 GCA_038078775.1 Patescibacteria group bacterium
TATTTCAATGAGTAAAGGACCGTTAGCACTGCGAAGAATATCAACACCTGCAAGATCGAGGACTGTGATTTCAGTTGCCTTGAGTGCAAGCGCAGACTCTGCTGCGGAGAGCTCTACCGGAGTTCCAGATCCGCCAAGGGACGCGTTTGCACGTACATCACCCGCTCGAGCAGTACGCTCCATTGCGGCAACTATTTTGCCATGTAGAACAAGAACACGGAGGTCTCGTCGGTTTGCCTCGGAAATGAATTTTTCAATAATAAGCGGATTGCCATCGCGAACATTAAGATACTCAACCATTGGCAAAAAAGTCTCTGAATCAGTAGCGTAAAAAACGCCTTTTCCGTGGGTTCCAAAAGGAACTTTCATGATGACCGGAAAACCAAGACGATTTGCGGCTTCAAGCGCATGTGCGGGAGCGCGAACAATTGCCCAAGGGGGCATGGGGAGACCTGCGGATTTAAAGCGAAGATGCTGGGTGAGTTTATCTTTAGAGACGATTAAGGCTTCGGGACTGCCATTCAAAACAGGAATACTCATTTGTTTGAGTGCCTCAAGAGTGGTTGCGTGAGGCATGGGCTCTTCAACAAAATTTGGACGAGCAATCATGACGTTTGGCGCAAAAAAGGGCTTGCCGTCATAATAGGCTTGGAGCCCTTTTTCCGTATGCTCAAACGCAAAAAGCGTTTCGTAAAAAACGCTCATAGTGTGGCCAAGTGCCTGTCCAGCCTCGACCAATCGAACAAAGCCACTTGCCTTATCAAGCAAAGGATCTGAAAAGATGAGAATGCCGATATTCATGTGGCTACAGAATAAAGGAATCTCAGAAAAAGAAAACCCCCTGCGCTAAAGTTTCGCCATTGCGGTTGAAAACTCTTCATCGGTCGCTTCGGGACCCTCAAGTTGCGCAAAAGGGCGCGTCTGCCAGTAGGGAAGTGATTTCATGTTGCGACGGGTCAGACGCTCTCCAAATCGAACTTGCATACAGGCCCCTCGGAGAGCTTAAGACCAATATCTCCCGCATGATTATCTGCAAAAGGCATTCCGCACGTAATGCATGATTTCATATGAGGGGAGTGTAGCAAAGAGGCGAGGAAAAGGAATGAGGAGGAAGGGGATTCGGGTTATGGGTTGTAAATGTAAAAAACTCTTTACATGTGATGTGAAACTCTTTTTACATTCTGAGAATCTCCGGCAAAGAAAAATAAACGGAACACAGTATCTGACTCAAGGATGACGTACCCTCTTTAAAAACTTTTTATTTGTCTACGATATTCTGGACAAATTGTTTTTTCTTGTAGGTCTCACCGGTAGGGGTTGTTGCTTCGGCTGAACCCCCCTCACTCCCCCTTTAAAGAATCACTTTGATACATCAAAAAATAATTCCAAGGATGAATATACAAAGAAACAGAATCAAGAAAATATCAAGAATATGAGGGAGTCCGAGGGAGAAACATACGTCATCTCCCGTGCTGATGATGCGAAGCCAGAGCGGTTTGTATTGGGGAATGACACACACCAGGCTCAATTACTTGTGCAGCGCGTCGTCCGCTTTCCACGGCACCTTCAATGCTCCAAATATCCGCCTCAGTTTTGGTGTGAGCTCCCGCAAGAAGCAAATTGGGAACAGGAGTTTTTTGTGTAGGAAGATAGGGCTGCGTATGATTGCTCATAACCCACTTGGATTGCTCGGGAGTTATTCCCTCGGGGGAGAATTTCCATTCGTGCCACACCTCGATTCTGAGGATAGAGAAATCTTTGAGAGTTTTATTGCGATTCGCTTCGCGGATAAGTGCATCAAGCTCTTCGCAGCGAAGAAGCTGCGTTGTTATTTCTTCAATGAATTGTTCCTGCGTGCATTTTTCAAGAGGAAGGCCGAATACTTTTCCTGGCTCACTTGCTACACAAGCCGTTCCCGTCCAAAGCGAAGCCACGCCATCTCCGAGTGATACACCGGGTGACCAGACCTGCTCTTGCGCAAATAGAGTAATATTAAATTCAGAATCAGGAAGGAGAAAGGCGCTTCGTTCTTTTGGCCAAGCGATGTGTTCTTTGAACGCAATACGAAAAGATACTTGTGTGTGCGGCCCGTCGGTAATGAGTGGACGAAAAAGATTTAGCTGATCGAGCTTTGCAAGCGCAGGGGTGCGCTCGATAATTTCTGCGGCCGCAAAAGGATTGGTGGCAAGCACGTAGATGTCCGCGTTGATGTGCTCGCCATCATACGCAAGTTGTTGGAGTGATTTTTTCCAGAAAAAAGAAACATCTTTTTGACGAAGATAGGGGATCCATTTCTCAAACCAGAACTCATTACTCGGACCCTTAAGAAGGAGCCATCCGCTTCCTGATCCTTGCGTCCACGTGTCGCCCTCTTCATCTGCTTTGTGCGTATGCGAGGGATAGGACAAAATATTCCTTCTAAAGAATTGCCCTACGTGATGGAGAGATGCGCGCGTCCAATCACATCCTACCCACGGGCCAAATGTTGCTCTCCATGTTTTCCATCCTCGTTCGCTCATGAGTGGGCGCCATGCTTCTGCAGCGTTGAGGGACGAGTAATGCTTTTCTGTACGAACATTCGCGGTCCACGTTTTAAAAAGCACGATGCTCCACGTGATTTTATCGAACCATGTCATGCGGAATCTGAGAAACATTCCAAAGACGGTATCTTCATTGAAACCGTTTTTTGCCGTATCTCCCACCATGCCGTAGTTGATAGGGCGAGAAAGTGCGGCGTCATATACCGTTCTTTTTTCATCAAAGGGAATTTGCTTCATGACATCAAAAACGTTGTGATACCAAGGTCCAAATCCATGCCAAGAATATTCGGATGGCATTCCCTGATCTTGGGGCATGCGCGCGCTTCTAAAAAATCCTCCAGCGTCAGCATTTGCTTCGTATATTGTTACTTTATAGCCGAGATGTGCAAACTCATGCGCCGCGCTTAAACCCGCAATACCCGCTCCAAAAACCGCTACGGATTTCATATGTGTTTATAGTAGTCTCCTGCGTGGTATTTGCAATGATTTCCCATAAAAAAACGTTCTTGGCATGGAGAAGAGTGTGAGACTCATTCCATACCAAGAACGTATATTTTTTAGCGAGATACAGAGATCACTGCTCCAGCTTCAGCGTCACATGCTGAGATGGTAATGGTTCCGCTGGCACGACGAATGATTGAATAGTCAGTTTGTTCAGCAGTACCCGTACTTGGATCAAAAGGAATGCTTCCAAGATAGCCTTCAGTTGCAAGAGCGGTAAGATCAGCACATGCGGCCTCTGTAACGCCGGTGCAGCTAGAATCGCACCCCGATGCATCGGTTCCTATTTGATATGCAGTATCTGCGGTTAATGCAGCTACTGAAGCAACATATGTTCCGCCGTTATCTGCCTGATCAATCTTCAGTGCAGAAAGAATCGCGGCAGTATCGCTTGAACGACGAGCATTGCGAGAGTCTTGAAAACGCTTTGCGGGATTGAGTGCCACGAAAACTGCGGCTGCGAGCACGATGATGATAGCGATGACAATTAACAACTCCATGAGGGTAAAACCTCCAGGGAGCACTTGTTTCTTTGCTGGTTTTGTTGACATAGGTACATGTTATATGCGCTACTCCGCGCTTTGAAGACAGTATAGCTGATACCGCGAGGCACTTTCGATCCCTTGCGCATAACTTTCTTTGAATATGAGCATAGTAAGGTAAGCTATAGTAAGTATTTCTATGAAAAAGAAGCAAACAACCCCAGAAAATGATGATGTGACAGATGTTCCAGAGGTCCCAGAGGTCCATGTAACTTTAGATGTAAAAGACGCTAAAAATATTCCTACAAAAGAGGATATTGAGATCTTGATTGCAGAAGCAACAGGTGAAAACGCAAAAGATGATGCAGCGGTTGACGTTTTTGCGCAGCTTATGATTTTTGCGCACGGTTCGCGTGCATCGGACGTGCATCTAGAGCCCTGGAAAACAAATGCAAAAGTGCGAACGCGTGTTGATGGCATTTTGCACGACCAATTTGATATGAGCACACAGGTGCACGGACGTGTTATCGCGCGTTTAAAGATTTTGACACGCATGCGCACCGATGAACATCGCGCCCCACAAGATGGTCGTTTCCAATTTGTAAGCCCTCTTGGCAATGTCGATGTACGTGTTTCCGTTATTCCCACCGCCCTCGGAGAAAAGGCTGTTTTACGTCTCCTCTCGAGCCAGTCTCACCAACTTACCCTTGAGCAACTCGGGTTTGCAGAAAATGATTTATTGCGTGTACAGCGGGCTATCCGTAAGCCATGGGGAATGATCTTGGCAACGGGGCCAACAGGAAGTGGAAAAACAACATCCATTTACGCTATTCTTGAAATTCTCAATAAACGTGAAGTGAACGTGGCGACCATTGAAGATCCGGTGGAGTTTGAAATTCCTGGCACCAATCAAAGCCAAGTCGATAGTGTCGCGAAGCTTACGTTCGCGACGGGCCTCCGTTCACTTTTGCGTCAAGACCCAGACGTTATTATGGTCGGAGAGATTCGTGACCAAGAAACCGCAAAAATTGCAGTAAATGCTGCCATGACCGGGCATAAACTTCTTTCAACATTGCATACGAATAACGCCGCAACCACCGTTCCTCGTATGATCGATATGGACGTTGAGCCCTTCCTTATCTCGTCAACATTTATTTGTGCAATTGCGCAACGTTTGGTGCGCCGTGTGTGTCCAGACTGCGTAACCACCACAATGTTTACAAAAGAAGAAGCAGCAAAGCTTTTCAGTAAGGAAACAGTTGCAGCGATTTTTGATAAAACAGACTCAATTGAAGTTGCACAACCAGGAAAGTGTAAAAAATGTGGCGAGAGTGGATATAAGGGGCGTATTGGTATTTATGAAGTTCTCGAGAATTCCCCTGCTATTCAACGTCTTATTATAAACCGTGCAAGTAGTGATGAAATTCAGGAGCAGGCAATAAAAGAAGGAATGACCACGGTGGTACAAGACGGTGTACGCAAAGTTCTTGCAAAGCTCACTACGGTAGAAGAGCTGGTTCGCGTAATGCAAGAATAATATATGGCTCTGCCTCCAAAGACGAAGCGTAAAGCCGCGCCCACTATTTCTGCCCCCGAGGCACCACCAAGGGTCAGTCTTATAGATCGTTTGAATGTTCGTCTTTCGCATACGGAGCAGTTGCTACTTACGAAGTATCTCTCAGTGCTCTTGCGCTCAGGACTTCCTATTGATGATGCGCTTGACCTTTTATTGCAGCAGGCAAAGGGACCACTCAAGAAAATTCTTACACGATTAAAAGATGCAGTTACGAGTGGAAAGACGTTGGCAGACGGTCTTTCTAGCTACCCGCATGTTTTTTCAAGTGTATATATCAATCTTATTCGTGCAGGAGAGGCATCCGGAATGTTGCAGGAAAACTTTGAGCAACTCTCTTTGCAAATGCAAAAAGAACATGAGCTTCGTAAGAAGATTCAAGGAGCAATGATGTATCCCGCAATTGTGCTGATAAGTGCGCTCGGTGTCTCGACGGGTATTGTGGTATTCGTGCTGCCAAACATTGTAAAGCTATTTGATTCGTTGAATGTTGTTCTTCCGCCTACAACGAAGGCTCTCTTGTGGATTTCCGCTGTCATGACAAACAACGGCCTTGCGCTTGCAGTGGCCGGTGTGTGTTTAGTGATTGGATTTCTTTTTGCTCGAACATTTACGCCTGTTAAATGCATTACCCACTGGATTACCCTACACTTTCCTGTTATCGGGACGATCGCTCGTAATACGAACCTTGCACGCATTTCTCGTCTTCTCGGAACACTTCTTAAATCAGGAATGCCAATTACTGCTGCATTAGCTGTAACGATTTCCGTTTTAAAAAATGTGTACTATCGGCGCTTATTTACGCAAGTCCAAGAAGCGCTTGCAAAAGGGGGTACTATTGCTTTAGCACTTGAGCCTTATCCGCATCTTACGCCCCCTATTGCTGTTCGGCTGATTCGTGTAGGCGAAGAAACAGGAACCCTCGGGGATATGCTTATTTATCTCGCAACGTTTTACGAACAAGAAGTGGATGAATCTACAAAGAATGCTGCTACGTTGCTCGAGCCACTGCTCATCGTAATGATCGGTATTATGGTAGGTACGCTTGCATTTTCCATTATCACGCCAATCTATAAAGTTATTGGATCGATATAGCCATGTACAATCCAAGAGGCACCACGTTTATCGAAGTAATGCTTGTCGTGGCTCTTCTCCTCGGTATGTTTACGTTTGGTGGATTTGCGCTTTCTCGTTTTCAAAAATCAACAGCTTCTATTGCGAGCGATAGGGGAGTGGTAAACGCCCTTTCTATCGCAGCTCGACGTGCAAGAAGCGGTGCATCAGGAACAGTATGGGGAGTGTATATTCCCTATGATGAATCCACGCGATTAGCCTCAAACATTATAGTTTTTTCTGGAACAAGTTATGCTGCACGTACGGTAAGTAAAGATATGGTTTTTTCTTTGAGTGACAGTATTGCATTCACGAGTGTTGATTTTAGTGGGAGCGGAGTGGATGCAACAAATAGCCACGAAATTGTTTTTGCTCCACTCACGGGAGCTACAACGCAGTACGGATCTCTTGTACTTTCATGGTTTGAAACAACGCGAACTATTCTTATAGGATCAAACGGAATTCCTGTTCGGCAATAATATGAATTATCCTCGCGGTTCTATGCTCTTGGAGGCGCTTATCGCCGTAGGTGTAGCGTCAATGTATATCACAGGGATTTTAGGGCTGGTTTTAACGGCAAATCGCTCGAGTGATCGCGCAGAAGAAACGGAGAGAGCGGTCTGGAATATGAATGAGGGACTTGAGGCATTACAAACCGTTACTTTTGCTGATCTTCCCACAACAAATACAGGATCACTTACTTTTGGAAGTGGAAGCTGGGCGGTAGGAGCGTTGGGTCCCCAAATACTCTCTGATGGCATGATCCGAACGGTAAAGATACAGAGTGTAAATCGCGATGCACAGTGTCTTGTGGTTGCCTCGGGAGGAACCTTGGATCCTGATAGCAAAACGCTCGTGAGTGAAGTTTCTTGGACAGATACTGCGGGTCGTCTGCATACGATTTCTTCCTCATCACTTCGTACAAATTGGGAGAATCCTACCGGATCTTGTTTTGCGGCTACCATGGTAAATCAGATCACGTTCGATATAAGCGGTGCGGTGTATTCAGGAGGCAAGCAGTTACGCCAAGTGTATTTCACGAATAACGGAACTACGGCGGCAACCATCGATAAGATTGCAATGACATGGAATAATGGTGCCGAATTTGACCAACTATTCATGGATAATTCAAAGGTATGGTCAGCATCTGGCCCAGGTACTCCTGCAGGTAGCCAGCTGAGTGGTACGGAATTGGATATCCAAAACTTCGTTCTAGCGCCAGGTGCGACTGCTGAGCTGAATAAAGGACAATTCAATATCAACATGGGAGGAACAACGCTTACCATGACGGTAACCTTTACCGATGGATCATCATGGACTTCACCCGTTTTTTATCCGCTCTAATATGTGGTCTCATCTTCCTCAAGGAACTTCTCTCATTGAGACCGTTATCTACATTGGTCTTATTGTTATTACTCTGCCTGCATTTGTCATTTTTATTCTTCATACGCAGTCCCAATATGTTCTTTTTGATGCCCGGACGCGCATGGAGCAGACTGCTGCACTTACGTTCTCTGAATTACAAACAACATTCACCGCTGCCGATGCTATCACTACCAGCACTTCAACGCTTGGAGTGAATCCGAGCGTGTTGCGTTTTCAGAATGCTTCAGGGAATACGGTTGTTATCGACGCTCCTACGGTAGCGACGGCATTTCCTAGTGGAATGCAGAACGTTCGACGTCTTCGTATGCAGGTTGGTGCGAGCCCCGCCGTTTATCTTACCGACGGAGATATTGATGTAACGGAATGGCAGGTTTCGGCAGTAAGAAATAGTGTAGGTACATTAACGGGTGTTCGAGTAAATATAGACTTTGCTATGTTGGGAGCGACAAACGGCGTCTATCGGGGAAGCACGTTTTCTGCTGATACCACCTTCGGCCTCTCTCCTCACGCGATAGAAAATTGATATGCAAAGACCTCTCATACAAAAAAATGGCATAGCACTTCTCTTGGTCGTTCTTGCACTTGGCATGTTGAGCATGGGAACGTTATCGGTGTTGGCAATTAATAGTTTGAATGGATTTTTGGAAGCAAATGATATGCAAGTTGGCCTTGCAACGCGTGCAGAAGTTATGGGATGTCTTGATGAAGCGCTTATTCAGCTTAAAAAAGATAACGACTTTGCTTCTTCCACAGTTACCACATCAAATGCCACTTGTACGCTGGTAGCAACAACACCCGTAGCAGGCCAGCGACTTATAGTTCTTTCTCTTACTGATCAAGGATTTACTCGTTCGGTTCGCGCTACCGTTACCCTGAGTCCTTTCGCGGTCACGCAAGTAAACGAGCCATAAGTTGTGGGGTGACACCTCTCTCTTTTTTGTGAAAATTTTGTATGACAAAATGTATGTACAATTCTACATACAAATGTATATACATTTTAAGAGCCCTTCATAATACGAGAAATGGATAGGGTACCGGACCCGTTCACAACAAGACGACACGCGCCATCACCTCCTCCCACCCCCTAAAAGACTCACTTCACTTCTCTTCATCTGAGACTTTACCCTCAAACAACCACTTCGCAATTTTCAAATCATCGTACGAATATTCTCCTTCAAAGTGATCATAAAGAGGGCGAAGAATTTTAGCGCCCAGCTTTTTCATGATGGGGTGAACTTCGGTGGTAAGCGGCTTCATGGCTGTTTTAATGTTCACAAAGACCTCGTCCGGAAGCTTGCCGAGCATTTGAGCTTCAATAACGTGTTCGAGAATCGTACCAATGGTGC
The DNA here is from genome assembly GCA_038078775.1 of Patescibacteria group bacterium. Taxonomy (GTDB): domain Bacteria; phylum Patescibacteriota; class Patescibacteriia; order UBA9934; family UBA9934; genus JAGORL01. The sequence continues at coordinate 8,942 of JBBTSN010000053.1, forward strand.
GTTCGCGTTCTTTGGCAACGTCTGCGATTGATTTGCCTTCGAGAATGAGGGTGAGTGTAGGCACCCACTTCGGTTCTTTTGCTTTTTTAGCGGGAGCAGAAGGGAAGTACACCGAAAATGCATCGAGCGTTTCTTTAACAATCGGTTCTTTTCTTCCGCCACAATTTTTTATAAATGCATTCGCTTCCTCGGCGCGTTCTTCGGGGGCACGGTTCACAATTGCCGCCTCCGCTTCGAGCGATCGTTCTCGAAACTGTTCGTCTTTCGCAAGAACAACCGGGTCAATTTCAAGTGCTCGGGTATTAATACCCCCGATGAATAATCCCGCCAATGAGCGAACGCGAGAGAGGGCAACGTAGCCTTGCCCATAGGCAAATGCACTTCCGAGGTCAATGTATGCACCGTCGAGCGACATGCCTTGGCTCTTGTGCACGGTAATTGCCCACGCCAAACGAAGAGGAACTTGGCGAAGTGCGGCAAGCGCGGTACCATCCGCATCAATGCTCCATGTTTCAGGTTCAACGCACAGCGTTCGCCCAACTTTGAGTTGCACAACCGGATATTTGGTTTTACTATCAAAATCAACCACGTCTCCAATTGATCCATTTACATAACCTTCCGACGGATTATTCCGCGTAAACATGACGCGCGCGCCAATCTTCAGTTCAAGATTTTCTGGCGAAAGACACCCACGCTTAATTTGTTCAACAAGCTTTGTATTGCCGTGCGTGGTCATTTTGTAGGCTTGCTGTTTGCCATGAAGCGTGCGCAAACGGTCGGTATTAATGCGGTCGACATCAGCATTATGTGAGTAGAGTTTGGTAATATTTTTATCGTCAGAGGGTTTACGGCGGTTGTAAAGATGAGCGATATGGTCTTCAGTAAGCGATCCCCTGCGAAGTGCGGCAAGAATATCTAAGAACTTTTTATCTTCCTGGCGATGTTGTTCAGAAAGGTAGCAAACGGTACATGCAGCATTTCTCCATGCGGCAGAATCAAATGCAAAACGCACCGGAGGTTCATCGGGCCTTGAAACCGGGGGGAGCTGAAAGAAGTCTCCTACAAGAACAATCTGAATACCGCCAAACGGCAAATCAATATTGCGAATAACTCGACATACCAAATCAACCGAGTCGAGCATGGCCGCATCGAGCATGGAAATCTCATCGATAATAAGCACGTGCGTATTTTTAATGCGACGTGCGTACGTTGCATTTGCACCAAGATCTTTGCACTCGCGATGCGTAATATTTTTGCGAATCCCAAGTCCACTCCACGAGTGAATGGTCATCCCGCCAATATGCGTTGCCGCAATACCCGTTGACGCCGTCATGGCAGGGCTTATCCCATGCGATTGCAAAAACTTCACGTATTCACGCACGATATAGCTTTTTCCTGCACCCGGTTCTCCGGTTAAGAAGACATTCACGCCGGTTTTCAGGATATCAAGTGCATCTGATTGGGTCATAGAAAGGTAGTGAGTGGGGCTATGGTACTACGAATGAAGGATGGAAAAAAGAAAACCATCAGCAGGGAAGCTGAGGGTTTCTTTTGCGTATATTTATACGGTTTTTGCGGGAACGGACATCGCCTCTTCATTAAAGAGTAATTGGACAGTGGATGCAAAAGGAAGAGACTCTTGTGAGGTGTAGAAGAGCGTCTTTCCGTTTCCTTGCGTGCCGTGTCGCATAAGCGCCTCGCTCGCAACATTATCCGCGGGATCAAAAATACGTACAGGAGACTTTGAACTACGAAATGCATCTTCGAGAAGCTCTTTGACAAAGGGATAGTGCGTGCAACCAAGAACAAGAATTTCTGTATTGAGTCGCTGTATCTCTGCGACAATAGGAAGTAAGGTTGCGCGAATATATTTTTCATCTGCCTGCTCCTCAATAAGCTGAGCGAGTTTGGGGATAGCGATAGCATGTGTAGAAATGCCGAGTTCCGCAAATTCCCTTGCATAGAGTCCTGAGGAAACGGTGGCAGGAGTAGCGATGATAGTAATAACTTTACTGCGTTCAGGCATGAGTGAGCGAACAGTAGGAAGGACCATTTCAGTAATACTTGTTTCTTTTGCGCCCATGAGGGTGATGAGTGAACGAACAACCGTGGTAGATATGCTATTGCATGCGCTTACCAAATGCGTTGCACCTTGTGCGCGTAAGAATTTCATCGCACGCAGAGTGAGAATCTCTAATTCTTCGGTACTTTTATTGCCGTATGGCATCTGTGCAATATCGCCAAAATACACAATATCTACTTGAGGTGCCTGCGAACGAATAGCGTGTGCAACGGTTAATCCTCCCATGCCAGAATCAAAGATGCCTAACATATGGGTTGTAAATGCTGTGCAATAACACGTGCGGCATTCTTCCAAGATACCTTTTCGATATCTTCTTCGGTATACCCACGAGTACGAAGTTCATCCCAAAGAAGGGGAAGACATTCAAGAGAATCAAGTTGATGAACGTGTCCGGTAATGATGCCGCCAAAGTCTGTGCCGAGCGCAACGTGATCAATGCCCATAATTTCCTTGAGGTGATCAATGTGGTTTGCGACGTCGCTTATTTCTGCATGTGGAGTTCCCGTAACATACGTTCGAGCAAAAAATACCCCTACAACTCCTTGAGTTTTTGCAACGAGATTAAGCTGCTCATCGGTATAGTTACGCGGATTTTTACAGAGCACGCAAGAATTTCCGTGACTCACGAGAATGGGGCGTCGTACGCACGCGGCAGCATCTGCAAACGTAGGCGCATTCATGTGGGCAAAATCAACCAACATGCCCTTTTCTTCACACCAAGCAATAAGCTTTTTTCCAAGAGGAGTAAGGCCCGTTGAGGGGTCTTTGGTACCCCCACCCAAACTATTAGTGACATTCCATACAATTCCGAGCGAACGCCAGCCAAGTGTGTACCAGCGCTCAAGCATTCCCCAGTCAGTATCGGTAATCGCATTTAACCCCTCAATGTGAAGAATGATACCCGTGTGATTTTCCGCGGTAAGTGCAGATGAAAAGTCTTCAGAAGTTTTAATAATGGTATGTTTACCACTTTCTTTGCATCGAGTGTTGTACTCATTAAAATCACTTTCAATCATGTTATTGGTAACGCGGTCAAGATACTTTTCGTCTGCAGGAACGGGAAATGCCGTTGCAACAACCACTTTTGTGTTTGTGCGAAGAAGCATGTCGAAATCGGTCTGCCAATGATCAGGGTAAAGATCGCGACGGTTGATATGCAAAAGGAGATCTTGGTGAAGATCAACGAGTTTAGGAAAAGAGAGGGAAGACATAGAGTATAAAGAGAAAGAGTGGTGAGTGGGGACGGATATACTCCGCCCCCACCACGTTACGACGAGAATCGTGCGGCGAACTCCCGCTGGCGGGTCGCTTCAGCGATCAGGAGGTCGATGTCCTTGATCGGCGCTTCGAGCGCCCAAGGGTGAGTGAAGAAGGTGCGGCCTCCCGAGACGATGTCGTGCTGCGTGAAGCAGTTGGCGCGAGCGATGTCGTAGAAGACAGGCTCGGCGGAAACGGCTGCACGGCGCAGACGAAGGAGATCGCGATCTTTTTCACCGACGCATGCCGCAATGATTGCCTTGCGGCTGTCATCGCTAGCGCCTTTGATGCGCTGTGCACGTTCTTTGTTGCCCTGGCCAAGCCCAAGCCATGCTTCCACGAGCTCGTTGATTTCGGCCTGGTGCATGGCATCCCCCGCGAGGCGGATGTTTGCGACCGGGACGAGGTTGAGCGTGAGCGTTTCGGGGAGCGCTAGCGCCTTGCGGACGTAGGCGTACAGGGTCTTGAACTTCCCGAGCAGCCTATCAATATAACGCACCATGTCGGGTCCCGACAGGTGATACACCTCGGCGTGTCCCGTAGCCTGCGCCTCGACGATGGTATCGACGAGGATGTTGAGGACGTTCGGGAGCACGGCGCCGCACGTGTCGTTGGTCAGCCCGTAGATGCGGAGCGTGAGCAGGTCATCCCACGACGTCACCCGACAGGGAACGCGGTCACCTTCGGGGGTGACCTGGAACTCCCACACGCTCGAGTCTTCGCGCGTCACGCTCTCGAGGATCGCGAGCACGAAGTCTGCATGACTGCGCAGGTAGTCGGTGTACGTCACACAGTCTGCGTGCGGCATTGCGTTCCGCATTGCTTCCATGTGGCACTCCGTGACCAGGCGGCCTTCCGTGAACGAACCGATACGACACGAAGCGCGCTGCACGCGGGCATGCGTAGTGAGCTTCGTTCCGCAGGTGACGAGCTCGGGCGTGCCGCTGACAATCACCTGGTGCGGATGAAAGTTGCGGTCGCGAGCGCCGATCGTGCGGTCGTAGAAGTTCATGTGCACACCCGCATCGGCCATGATGAGGTTGTTCGTGTACACGTTGCCCACGTGCGGGGTTTTCATAACAGAGTAGCCGCATTGACGCAGCCGCCGCAGATCGTTGATGGAGAGATCCGTCCGGTTACGTACGACAAAGCACATGTGTTATTCCCTCTGGTGTGGCGAATGAGTGATGAGTGATCGGACAGTCTTCCCTCATCATCGAGAGAAGACTGTTGAATAACTCGAACGAAAGAAAAACACCGCGTGTTATCGCGGTGTTTTTCTGAATGAGGATTGAAGAGGTAAGCTCTATTTCTTATGGTCCATCATCAAAATAACACCGAGCAGCGGAGTAATGTGAAGGGTAAAATAGACGCACATGGAGTTGGGCACAGAACTCATAGATACATGTAACATAGCGAACTTCGCAAGATGCTGTCAAATAGTGTAGGGGATTTATCTAAAAAAAGGATAACTTCCTTGACGTACCCCCTATCTGGAATACTCTTGAAAGAGTTATTTTTGACACAAGCTGCTATGAAAAAACTTTTTCTTGCTTCGTTAAGCCTTTTGGCACTGGTTGGTGCAGGATGTGTGGAAGGAAATACCTACGAAGTGGATACTACGCGTGAAGAGATCTCGGTGACTACCAATACAACAACTGTCACCTATGCGGCACCCACCTGTGATGATGGAACAAAACTCTATCAGAGTGCAAAGCACAACATTGAGTTCTGCTATCCAGAAACTAACGGAAGCGACGGAACAGTAACGGTAGCAGATGACAAAGATGGTGTTGTGCTCTCTGTAGACGGTGAAGCAATGCGTAAAGTTTGGGTGGTAGACGTAAATTCAAACATGCCTCGTGAAGATGTCGTCGAAGTTTATGCGCTTGATAACGTTACAACCGTAACGTGTGGAGTCATGGGTGTGAATGACAGCGTAGACGGTCGCCATGTGTACGTGATTGTAGGTGAAAACATGACGGGCGAACAGAATATTGGATCAGTGACTGCATGTACGTATAACGAAGCAGACACAAATGATGGATTCGATATGAATGATCAACGCTCGGGAATGTTCTACATGTACGATCGTACGCCGGGAACGTTGTTTATCTTGACGGGCGAGCAAGATGTTTCACTTGGAGAACTTACAGAAAAGTTCACGATGTCAATGCAACCAAAAAAGTAATCAAGATGTGAGAAGCTTTTTTCGTTTTCCAAGTATCATCGCAACAACAACGGCAAAATTAATAACGAAAATATAAAGAGGATAGGAAAGAAGCTCGAAATTAAGCGTTTGAATTGCAAAAATTGCAAAAAAACCGCCTATTCCCGAAAGTGCCCAGGTGATCATGGTTTCACTTTCAGGATGCTCGTACGCTTTTGCGACGGTAAGCCATGCGCCAAGCGCATCGATAATAATGGTGAGGTACACCGCAATTACGGGATTTTTAGTAAAGAACCAAATGAGCAACGTTGCCCCAGCGGCGATAAGAGTAATGCGGTCTCGTTTGGTTAAGCCCCCAACCCCGTAACGAAGCGAGAGAAAAAAACGATAAAAACACCAAGCCCTTGAACACCCGGAAGCCAGAGCGAATCCGTTGCGCCCACGGCAAGCTGCGTAAAAAATCCCATCGACGTTAACACACTCCAGATAAGCCAAGAAGCTCGTTCTGGTTTCGCCTTACCCTTCAAAATCGCAATGATGTAGGGCGGATACGAGATGGCACTGAAGACACCCGAAAGAATTCCGAAAATGAGATAGGGGGACATATTGGTTTACTCAAAATACGGAATCTTCCACCACTCGTACGGGTCGACATAACGCAGGCCTCGTTCGAGCTTGGCGAGTTCCGACGAATCGTTGGCTGATAATTCGAAGTCAAAAATCTGAGCATTTTCTTTGAGATGTTCGGATGAAGTGCTTTTAGGAATAACGACAGTATTGCGTTCGATTCCGAAGCGAAGAAGAATCTGCGCTGGGATTTTGCCGTGTCTCTTTGCAATATTTCTAACGACTACATCTTCAAGCAGTGCTGGCTTGTCGTTGTTCATGTCTGTTTGCGAACCAAGAGGAGAATATGCGGTAACTGCAATTCCATGAGCACGACAGAATTCGATAAGCTTGTTCTGTTGAAGATACGGATGAAGTTCTATTTGGTTTACTGCAGGAATGATTTTTGCATACGTAAGTAAATCAACTAGCATAGGTGCAGTGAAGTTCGAAACGCCAACGGCCTTTACAAGACCAAGATTCACCAACTCCTCCATCGCCTCCCACGTCTCACGAACAGAAACTTTTTCCGTAATGAGCATACCGTTCGCATCGAGTGGTTCAATGCCAAGTCCATGCGGAGACGCAACGCCAAAGTGCATCAAATACAAGTCGAGATAATCGAGTTGAAGATCGGCGAGTGTTTTTTTACATGCCTCAACGACATGCTCTTTTTTGTGATTATCATTCCAAAGCTTGCTCGTAATAAAAACATCTTCGCGTTTTCGGGCCTCAGAACTAAACACTCGATGAAATTTTTCTCCGACTTCCTTTTCATTCTCATACACCCAAGCACAGTCAATGTGCGAATATCCAAACTTGGTGAGCGCTTCTTCGACGGCATCTCCAACCCGATCCTTTTTTGCATTCCACGTGCCAAGGCCCAAGAGGGGCATCTTTGCGTCGGTATTGAGGATGATGTGATCCATATCAACTATTCTAACAGCTCGGACATGCGTCACAAAGCGATGATGCAATGGGCTTTAACATTGATAGATAATGGTTTAATGAGGCATAATCGTGAAGATTGCTCAGTTTTAATGTACATTCACGTTTATATTTGCAATAATCGTGAATATGAGGTATATTTATCTTATAATTCACGATTATTATGATATTCTATGGCAAGAGTAAAATCGTATTTTAAGGAGATTGAGTTACTACGAAAGCGTTATTACGCTGCGCTTTCTGGCAAAGAATCGCTTATGAAATTGGTAAGCGAGGCAGAGATTTCCGAGCATGTATACAACTCAAACGCCATAGAGAACAGCACGTTGACACTCGAGGAAACAGAGAAAATTTTGCTGCATCTCGATCTTGATCGATATATTAGCGAACGAGAGCTTTTTGAGGCGAAGAATCTTGCTCGGGTTATGGGCTACATGGAAACACGTGCACAGGGAAAAGTCTTGGATAAGGAGGCCATGCTTCTTTTGCATAAAATGCTCATTACGAACATTCGTGACGATATTGCCGGACGATTCCGTTCTCAGGATGAGTGGGTACGCGTAGGGAGTTATATCGCTCCAGGTCCGTTAGAAATTGACGGACTTTTAAATGCTCTCCTTACTACATACGCAGCAAGCAGCGATATGCATATCGTGAAACGCATCGCGAATTTTCATCTTACGTTTGAACGCATTCACCCCTTCGTTGATGGGAATGGTCGCATGGGAAGAGTAATAAATAATTACCTTTTGATACGTGAAGGCTTTGTTCCGATAACCATTCTTTATTCCGTGCGAGAAACCTATTATCAAGCTTTCAAAGAATTCGAACAACATGGATCAACGACAGTTATGGAAGATATTATTGGCCTTGCATTGAGAGAAAGCTACCACAAACGACTTACGTATCTTGAAGGAAAACGCATCATCACGCTGAATGAATACGGAAAGATAAGTGGAATATCGCTATCGGCGCTCCTGAATAAGGCAACACGGCAAACTATCGAAGCTTTTCGTGAAAAAGGTGTTTGGAAGATTGGGGTATAGTTCTTTTAATGTTAAACGCTTTATGTCCTGGATCTTCACCGAAGACGAAAAAAGAATCATTGATGAATACGGTAATGGAGAAAGAAATTGGTTTCACCTGTATGAATCGTATCCAAAAGATAATGCGCTCGACATGATGTACGAGCCGTGGCATTGGCATTACGAAAAAGGCTAATCGCTCGGTATATTCATGTATTCGTTCATCAAATTCTTTTTTCTTATTTACCCTGAAGAAGATAGCTAAGAAATGCAGGGACTTCTCGTATGGTTGCGTAGATATCTCGCCATTCGTGATATCGGGCATATGATCTTCCGCATTCGGGTATGTTTACATTTTTACAAGAGAGGCTCGCACGTGCGAGATGAAAGAATTGGGATACGAGAATGGCTGAACGATAGTCTTTTTCGGAAAAGAGCAAGGAGAGATTTTCCGTTGTTGCATGCGTTGTTACACCGAGGCTGTCTTGTACGATTGCATCTGCCGGAACGCCCTTCTGTAGAGCATAACGCTTCATTGCGTCTGCTTCATCAACACCTTCGCGACCTATTCCGCCGCTCACGAAAAGTACTTTTCCGTTTCCTTGGTTATAGAGTTCGATTCCACGATCCATACGTGCTTGTAGGCGAGGGGAGAGGGTTCCGTCTTCATTCACGGTATTGCCAAACACGACGATGACGTCGGCAGCGGTGGGGAGAGCTTCGGTAAATCCAAACAGGGAGATGCCGAGAGTCGTCGCGAGGAGCAGTACGCCTCCTAGGATGCAAAGACGTCCTATCCATTTTTTGAGAGAAGCTATTCTTTGCATAGAGAATGTAGTCTGTTGTTTCTGCAAAATGGCGCGGTTATTCTTTAATCTACTCTCCAATAACCACCGGAACTCTCAGCGAATCTTCATTTTCAGGAAGCCCAGAAGGATTGTCTTTTTGCAGAACAAGTGTTCCCGCATCGCCGACGATTTGAGCGTCTGCAGTAAACGTAATCGTTGCAGTGAAAGGAACGTAATCGCTCGTCATCCAGTCGCTCTGTGCTTGTGCAATGCCTTGTCCGAGCATGTTTCCATGCGCATCAAGAAGATAGATAGGGAAGCTTGCTTCAAAAAACCACGAACCGCGCGCTTCTCCACTCACAATAAAGGGACTATTCACCGTTGCGTGAAGAAGGGGCGTATCAAGAACAACGTCGTCCGTTTCTGCTGAGGTGAGGTAGGTAAAACGAGGTTGAACTTCTTGCGGATTAGTAGGGGTCGGTGCGTAAAGTGATGCGGCATACAATCCACCTGCAAGAACAATGAGAACGCCGAACACGATCAAAAAGCTTTTCCCCATAGGATTTCACTATACTCTCTCCACGTGCCTTTGCCTCGAGGGCTACTTTACTGAACTGGGGAGTATTTATGTTGAGGTGAAGATCGGTATGGATAAGATGCAAGCGAATTGTCAGCTTATTGGATCACCATCATCGCAACACGAGTTACGTCAGTATGAGGCGCGCTTTACATGTAGCCTCCTTGAGGTTCGGGGAGTGCCTTGTACGCATCCTTCGATTCAATAATCGATCGGATGTAGGTCTCCAAGGATTCTAAGTCTTGATTAACTCCGTCTTCGCATCCGTCCCACGCGATATGTTGTTGTACGGCAAAGGTTTGCGTAAGGAGATCGTAGTCCGCACATGTACTCATAGTCACTTTCGTCAAACTGTCCTCTGTTGGTCTAAACAAGTTCAACTCTTCGATTTTTTCACGAATACCATTCAATTCCTCATCCGTCAGCTTTAGAGAGATTATGATGGGCGCATCAACGATCATATCTTTTGTAAACGTATCATGAAATGTATCCAGCTCGTTCTTCGCTCCCACTCCATATTTGAACGAGAAATCAAAAGATGGCGATTGGTTCGCGTCTTTCTCTACGAATTGCAACGTACGGAAAATCCTTAAGGCGACATCCTGTTGAAAAGTAGTAAGATTCTCGCCTGATATTTGAAGGCGATCCATTTTATTGCTTCCTAAATCCTCGAAATACACTCCCGTTGTTCCGCTGCCTCCAACGACCGGAACTACGAGCTTTGCGCTATGACCGCCGATGATTTCATAAGTGATCACATAGTCGGTGTCACCATCTTCCGCAAGCGAATTGGAATACCAACCGTAATCAAAACCGAGCGTCACTTCGTCACCAACAAATTCACCAACATACGAATCTATGCCTGGTAATGCGTTGAATTCCCAGCCTGGTGGTAAAGAAAGCGTAAAAGAATTTGTGTCTACAAATTGCCAATTCTCCGTAGCTTCACTGGTAATCGCGGGTGCGACTGAGCGATTATTCATGATGACGTATCCGATCGCTCCGATGACGGCGACGAGGACAATCGCCATTGCTACTCTGACAAGACTTTTTTTATGCATATTTTGTAGCCACGTTTTCAAGATTGAGGCTCGATGGCTAATGTAGAATGTACCTTAATTCGCCTGATAAATCCACCGAGAACTGTGGTCGGGGTTCGAGCCGAAAAAATAAGGTAAATTTGGCATTTCGGGCATTTAAGAAAAATTCGTCTGTTTTGCGTCCCGGGCGCTTCGGTTTTCAATGACGACTTTTTGACAAGGCATGTGGGGTCACCTCACGCGCCTTCTCATGGTTCCCTAGGTTACCCTTTTACCGAACTGGGGAGTATTTACGCTGGAGTGAAGGTCAGCATGGAGAAGATGCAGTCAAACTGCCATTTTTTCAAAGAGAATCAATAATTTGTGTCGCAACCTGTTCTGAGGTGAGAAGATTTGTAGTATTCGTTCGGTGATTATTTAATTTCAATTTCTTTTTCTGTTAAATCCTACAACTTTACATACCGCGTTCCTGGACCGCGGCCAATCCGTTTTACTTTTCCAAGCTCAATCAACCGATCTAGTCCTTGGCGGACGGTCGGCATGAGAATATCGGTCGCTTTTACAACTTCGCTCGGGCTTGCTTCACCAACATTGGAGATAAATTTCCAGACTTCGTACTGTTTAGGCGAGAGCGTATCCTCGAATTTTTCTTCTTGCAGATAAATGAGTGCCTTTGTCACTTGTTCTTTTACAACCGCAAGGAAGAAGTTAAGCCACGGCGAGATTGTATCCTTTTCGGTACGGAAAGTTTCCTGTGATTTACGCAGTGCGATGTAGTACTCGTCCTTTCGCTTCTCGACAAGTTGCTCATGCGAGACGTATTGTACGAATTGATATCCAGATCGAAGCAAGAGAAGATTTGTCAGGACACGCGAAAGACGCCCGTTGCCATCTTCAAACGGGTGAATCCTCAAGAACTCAACGATAAAGTTTGCGATGATGAGCAGCGGATGAAACCGATTATTGTCGAAGGCATCAGCCGTCCATTCCACAAGCTCCTGCATTTCTTTTGGTGTCAGGTAGGCAGGAGTCGTCTCGAACATGATGCGCACAGCTTTGCCATCCGGACCAAGCACACCGACGGTATTTTCTTTTTTCTTGTATGCTCCGCGCTGCTGTTCATCTTTTGTTGAGTATTTGAGGAGCTCCTTGTGGAGCGACTGAATCGTGCCATCTCGAAGCGGTAGCGTTTGGAAGCTATCAAAAACATTTTGCAGCGTCTCAAGGTATCCCTGCACTTCTTGCGAATCTCGATCGGCAAACTTTGAAACGGCAAGACCTTGCATGATTTTCTGCACTTCCTCGTCGGTAAGTTTCGCGCCTTCAATACGTGTAGATGCACCAGCCGAAGTCACGAGCGTTGATCGTTTGAGATTGGTAATTGCCTGCGGTGTCATTCGAAGACCAGATTTAAACTCCCCACGAATACCGTCAATTTCAGCTAAAAGAGCCACGATGTGTGGTTCGGGCGTTTTTACTCGATGGTCGAACTTTAAGGTGTTTTGGTCCATAAATGTTACTGATATTTACAATGTATCAGATTATATCAGTTGATAGCAGATAGAGCAATATGGGCAGCTGTCTTTGCCTTGAATATGACTCATTTAAAACAAAGAAAAAACGACCAGTTTTCACCAGTCATTTCTTCGTGGCTCCGCGTCGTAGATGATGTTAGAACCGCAATCGAGCAACGCCAGGGATTTATTACCATCCTTAATCTTACGTCGCTCACAAGGCCTACTCATTGAACCAACGATCATGAATTTTCTGGAGAGTATCTTTATCTAGTTCGAAACCTGACACATCTGGTAGAACGGCATCGATACTACAGTGTGGGCACATCGCAGTACGCTCTATAGGCATAAAATCGTCAGGCGTAATCTCTGTCGCGGGATAGACTTTTAAACAATAGTAGCAGCCAACGTTTTTACTTCTCCGAATCGCATCCTCATTATTAGTAGCGTGTTTAATCGCATCTTCAACTTTTGGCGTGAAACTATTAATACCCTTATCCGCCTGTTTCTGCCTAGCCTCATGAATAAGCATAGCTATCTCATGTGGCTTCTGACTTCTTACTCGTTCAATGATTGCGTTAGGCGTATTCAAATCGTCCTCAACAACCCCTCCGATATCAACTATTTTTTGTGCCAGGTCACTCTTGGCAAATTGCTCTAATAAAAAATCCTTTCCTAATTCGGTAATATCACTTTCACCAATACACATTTCATTAAGAAGGCTTTGGAGCATCTCAGAATTCTCAAAGTCTTCTTTGAAAAATTCTTTCTTATCAGACTTGTAGTTTCTGTATCCAAGGATTCCCTTCTCAATTGTTATTGTGCTATCGGATGAGTTCATAATGTAATACTAACTATTACCCTTAACGGTACTGTATCAGTTCTAACCCCATCCCGGGTAGTCCCAAAACAATAACAAAACCCCAGCATTTCTACTGAGGCTTCATTGGCTCCCTAGATTACCTTTTTACCGAATTGGCAAGCATTTACGCTGAGGTCAAGGTGAGTATGGAGCATTTGCAAAATTCATTGAATCCTTCTAGACGCATCCTTCAACCTGAAACTTAGGACGTAACTGTGTCCAATGCTCCCTGAGCTGTTTTTCTATAAAACCAGCTTTAATAAGACGCTGTTCAACGGTATCGATGATATCAGTAATAGACCTTTGGATTTCATGTGTCTCGGTCATGTTAAGGAGCAAGTCAATTTGAGTACAAAACTCATTTTCACCGAGATCACGGAGACTAGGGTATATATGCTTTTCAAACACAGGATAGCGATCATTTATCATGATGAGCGCATTGGCTAGCAGTTTCACTATCTGTAAACTCAACGAGCGTACATAGAGATTATTTTTACGCTCTACAGCTACGACCAGACGATCTTCAAATACAAAAACAGATTCAGCAAAAAGCCATTGGATCTTTTCTTGCAATACCTCACTTGGATACCATTTGATCTTTGATTGAATTGTTTTATAGCGATCATGTGGGTCAAGAACGACGAGTGCTGCCGCGTGTTCACGTAAAGCCGAATCGTGATCCCAATCGGTCAAAGAATTTTCCAATTCGCTAAACGTCATTGGGGAGTGAAGTTGAATCGGAAGTTTTTGTTCCCGTAAGCTCATCTTATACTTTTTAACAACTTCCTTAATCATAACCCGATCAGATTCGTTCTCGAATAACAGATCACAATCAATGTCACTATATCGATCATAGTGATTCGAGGGTACGGATCCCGTGAGTACGAGGCTCAACTTATCCTTTAATTCAGGATATTGGCTGAAACAATCTTTTTCAATAAAATCTCTAAAAAGATGTACGATTTCTTCTTGTGAATGTTTATAGAAATTTTCCAAGGTCATATTGAAGCTAGTGTATCAGTTCGGTAAGAAATCTGGGAGGTATTCAAAAATATAAAAATCCCTAGCGAATTGCTAGAGATTTTTATGGCTCCCTAGGTTACCTTTTTACCGAACTGGGGAGTATTTATTCCGAAGTGAAGATCAGCATGGATAAACTACGGAGCACGGTGACTCGTTAAGCCCTACCCTCTACAGAGTATTTCATGGGTTTTTTTGGTATAGTTAAGGAATATGAAGCAAGCGAGATATAAATTGATTGTACATTCACCCTTAACGCACTCGAAGATAATCAGAGATGCACTTGGTGAAATTGGCGCTGGCAAGGTTGGAAACTACGATTTCTGCTCCTTTTCTTATTCTGGCATAGGCCGCTTTCGCGGAAATGAGAAATCGAAACCTGCTATTGGAGTACCTGGACGGATAGAGGAAGTCGAGGAGGAATCTATAGAGGTAGTGATAGTGGAAGACGTTTTGCGATTAGCCATTCAAAAACTAAAAGAGGTTCATCCCTATGAAGAGCCTGCTTACGAAGTCTATAAGTTGGAAGATTTCTAAAGCAACAAATTAACGGTTTTTATCAAGGTAATCTTTTACCCCCTCAAACAGCGTGGGCATGTAAGTCTGAAGTTTGTCGACATCGATCCAAGTGAAGGATTCGGCATCAATATCTTTGGGAATACTTAGCGTTTGTTCAGAGTTTTTCTCGCAATGAAAGTAGTAAGTATGGTTCTTGGTGGAAGGATGAATTCTTTCACCAATCTTTCTCATTACTTTTATATCCAAATTTGTTTGTCTTTTAACTTCTTCAATTAACTCTTTTTCGGCATTCTCCTTATCTTGAACGCTTTCGCAGGGAAATGTATACCTGAGCCCATCATAATCACTCAGTTTCTCAGGTTTTATTTCACCGATCAGGGCTTTGTCGCCGTCCAGGATAATGGCCAATGCAATATTCATAGTTAGTAAAACTATATCAGTTCGACACCCATTTGGGGTAATCCAAAAATATATAAAAATCCCTAGCGAATTGCTAGAGATTTTTATGGCTCCGGGGGAGGGGATCGAACCCTCGACCTGAGGATTACACATTGTCTCTCGGTTTCCCGAAAGGGTGGACTATATCACCATCCTTGATATGAAGTGAGTAATCTCTACTACATATCTTTCGGATGCGAGGCGCTTCCGGCGACGTTACCGTCGGCGTACTCCCTTGCGGGATAGTCTCTGAACCTTCCCAATGACCTCTGTCATTTTGGGCTTGGCTGCTGATTACCATGTCCGCAATGCGGACGAAGGCTTCCAGACAATTCACCTCGTTTTCATTCCAGAATTTCTCCTGGAAGCTGCGTAATACCCGCGTGAACTTCACGATGACAGCTAGTGCAAGACGCACGCTTTATCGTTTCGGCACGTTGGGCATAGGTTCGTTTCTCAACCATATGTTTAAAGTATAGTTGGAAACAGTGCCACAGTCCTTCGCTCTGCCGCTGAGCTACCCCGGAACATATTTCCTGATTTCTTCTTCTTGCCTCCGCGGGTGGGAATCGAACCGTAATAGCAAAAAAGAAACCGTACAGATAGTACCAAACATTGTTTATGCTCGCAAGCGCAAGGTGGGAAAACAAAAGACGCTTTTGCAGCGTCTTTGTTCTGTACGTTTGAACCGTATTTACTTTGCGGTTGGAGTAGATTCGAGCTTGCGCATGCGAATTGCCTTGGCCTTGCGGCGCTTTGCAAATCCGTCTACACGCTTGACGGCAAAAGCAGCGTTGGCGCTCTTTCGAGAGATATGATGACGAGTTGGCATAGGGAGTTGAGTTGGGCTAGTGGGCTAGAAGGTAGGTAAGAACTGCGTCTCTACCTAGCCTGCTAGCACAACTAGCCTTCTATTTAATTCGAAGGAAATACTACCCTTTATCATCATTTTGGTCAAATATTTGCCAAATTATGTGGTGAAAAGTCCTTGACGGAACTCAAAAACTCCGCCAAAACAAGGATATATGCATATCACCGTTTCAAAAGGCCGTCTTTCCCAAAGCGGTGCAGAGGTGCTCGTGGTGCCTGTGTTCGCAGGAAAAGGACTCGCAGGTATTCCTGTGTTAGCGGCAGAATCGCTTCGTCGTGCGGAGCGTTTAGCAAAGGTACAAGAATTTGTGGGAAAG
>JBBTSN010000054.1:0-5272 GCA_038078775.1 Patescibacteria group bacterium
TCGCGTTCCACTTGTTGTTATTGCTCTTTTTCTTTTGCTTCTTTTTCTCGCCGCGCGTCAGATTCATCAGTATTTTTTTCGATCATCTGATGCTCCCGAGGTTTCTTTTACCGTCGATGAAGGGGAGTTATTTACGAGTATCTCAAAGCGTTTAGCTGATGCAGGTATTATTCCGAGCGCATGGTGGTTCCGTATTTCCGCAAAATTTGCGGGGCTTGATGACGATATCCGTGCGGGAACAACGGTGGTTATTCCGGGGGACCGCTCTGCAGATATTTTGGGTGCGCTTGTATATCCGTCGGGGGAATCTGAGGTAAGCGTTACTATTCCTGAGGGGTATACGCTTGCTCAGATTGGTACTACGGTTCGGGCCGTTCTTCCTGATATTACTCTTGAAGAGTGGCAGCGGGTTACGGGTGTTTCGTCGCCTTTTATCACGGATGCGTTTGTTGTTTCATCGCAGAGACCGGCTGATGTTGATTTAGAAGGTTATCTTTTTCCTGACACGTATCGATTCTTTAAGAATGCAACTGCGGAAGATGTTGTTGAGCGTATGCTTCGTACGATGGAAAGTAGGATTGGGGCACTTGGCACTCCTACGGGTGATGCTGTCGGCATGACCACGCACGAGCTGCTCACACTTTCCTCGATTGTTGAGCGTGAAGTTCGTGATCCTGATGATATGGATCAAGTTTCCGACATTTTCTTAAAGCGTTTGGAGATTGGCATGGCGCTTCAGTCTGATGCAACCGTGAACTATGTTACCGGGGGAGATGACCCTTCGCTTTCTCTTTCCGATCGCGATTTGGATTCTCCGTACAATACGTATCAGAATCCTGGTCTCCCTCCAGGTCCTATTAGTAATCCCGGCATGAATGCACTTCGAGCAGTATGGAATCCGGCGAAAAATGATTACTATTACTTTTTGACTGATTTAGAGGGGACGGTTTATTACGCAGAAACGCATGATGAGCACGTGCTTAATAAGGCGCTATATCTTTAGAAAGTGCTGTCCCCATCTGCTGTCTTTTATCTCTCATCTTTCACTGTTACACTCCTTGGTGCTATGAAAGACTTTGTCCTGACTGGAATGACCGGAGAAACGGCGCCATTGCGTGATTACCAGGCAGAGTTACATGAGGAGCAGTTTACGGTGGTTGCCTCGGGTGAAGGGCCTCAATTGGTGCTTGCAGGAGCGGGAAGCGGAAAAACTCGTGTGGTCACTTATCGTGTTGCGTGGTTGTTGGAGCATGGTGTGCGCCCGGATGAGATTTTGCTGCTTACGTTTACGAATAAGGCGGCAAAAGAAATGATTACGCGTGTTGAGTCGCTGCTCAAAACATATCCTGCAGGATTATGGTCGGGAACGTTTCACTCTATTGCGAATCGACTGCTGCGGGTTTACGGAGATCGTACACTGTATGGTCATAATTTTTCTATTTTAGATGAAGATGATGCGCAGGATTTATTGAAGTTATGCGTGAAGGAAACGAAGGTAGATTCGTTTGGGAGAAAGTTTCCTTCGGCGGCAATTATTAAGTCGGTTTCTTCGTTTGCGGAGAATGCGCGTTTGTCATTGCGTGAAGCACTTGTACGACGTGCACCGACCCATGAACCGCTTTCGGGGGAGATTGAGAAGGTTTTAAAAAGATATAAAGAAGAAAAGATTCGTCAGCGTGCGCTTGATTTTGACGATTTACTCCTTGAGCTTTATAACTTGCTTTCAACCGATGAACAGGTTCGTACCGCGCTTGCGCGGCGTTTTCGGTATGTAATGGTTGATGAGTTCCAGGATACGAATCTTATTCAGGCAGATTTGGTAGATATGCTCTCGTCGCATCACCGCAATATTCTTGCGGTGGGAGATGATGC
Source organism: Patescibacteria group bacterium (assembly GCA_038078775.1). Classification (GTDB taxonomy): domain Bacteria; phylum Patescibacteriota; class Patescibacteriia; order UBA9934; family UBA9934; genus JAGORL01. Next base: position 1,873 of record JBBTSN010000054.1, read on the forward strand.
ACAGAGTATTTACTCATTTCGTGCGGCAGAGATTCAAAATATTCTTGATTTTTCTGGTCGATATCCGGGGGCCGTTGTGCATCGCTTGGTTACGAACTATCGTTCAACTCCGCAAATTCTTGCCGTTGCCAATGCGGTGATTGCCAATAATCTTGACCAATATCAAAAAGAATTGGTTTCTGTAGCAAAAGATGGGGAACTACCTTTGGTTATTCCTGCGGCTGATGAGCGGCAAGAAGCGCAGTACATTGCCGAGCAGATTTTGGCGTTGATCAACGAGGGAACGCGATTGCGTGATATTGCCGTGCTGTTTCGTGCAGCGTTTCATTCGCAGGCGCTTGAATTTGAGCTCATGCGTCGGTCGGTGCCGTATGAATATCGTGGAGGCATGAAGTTTTTTGAACGTGCGCATGTAAAAGATGCGATCGCTCACTTGCGTATTTTGCGAAATATGAAAGACGGTGTTGCATGGATGCGTGCACTGCAAATTCAGCCGGGAATGGGGCTTGCTACTGCAGCAAAAGTGGCGAATCATGTAAGTTTGTGTGATCGACTTGGTGATGCGCTGGCTTCACCTCCTAAGCTTGGAGATAAAGCACAGCATGGATGGTTGCGTACTGCGGAATTGTTAAGCGGCATGGCGTCCGAGCAGCTTCCCGCGCACATGCTTCGTGCATTTGCGGGAAGCGAAATGTATCGCGAATATCTTGATGCAGAGTATCAAAATGCGCGCGAGCGACGGGAAGATTTGGAGCAGTTCTCCTTGTTTGCAGAGCAGTATCAAGACTTGGGTGCGTTTTTAGATGCGGTGATGCTTACGGGAGACTTTGGTGGGCTTATGGATACTGAGCAAGATAAAACGGTTACGGCGTACACCGAAGAGAAGATGGTGCTTTCTACTATTCACCAAGCAAAAGGATTGGAATGGGATACCGTGTTTGTGATTAATGTTGCAGAAGGAGCATTTCCGAGCGATAAATCATTTGCAAACCCGAAGGATATTGAAGAAGAGCGTCGATTGTTCTATGTTGCTACTACACGCGCCAAGCGGCGCCTATTCCTGAGCTATGGAATTACGGCAGGCTACGAGAATATCGTCATTCGTCAGCCGTCCACATTTCTCGATGAGATTCCTAAAGATTTGATTGAAGAAGTGCGGTTGCGGCATTCCGGCAAGTGGCCGGACGGGTCGTCGGGATGGGGGGAGGGGAATTCTCGTGGGAACGGAGGGATTTCACGTGGGAGCTTGGGGATTGGGGGGAATGAGGGGTATAGAGCGCCGAAGAAGAAATTTACTGAAACGTGGGATGATGGATACAGTGAACCAACGATCGTACTTGATCACTCGGGTGAATCGGTGACGGCAAAAAAGAAACCTTTTCCAACCTCGTTTTTACGAGATGTGTAAAATTCAACCTATGAACTATTCTGAAGAATCCCTTAGGGCGCACAAAGCACAGCAAGGAAAGTGGGCCGTAACATCAAAAATGCCTCTTGAAACGAAGGACGATCTTTCCATTGCGTACACTCCAGGAGTTGCCGCTCCTTGTGAGGCGATTGCAAAGAATCCGGAAGATGCGTATGTGTACACTATGAAGGGTCGTGCAGTTGCAGTGGTTTCTGATGGAACCTCGGTACTTGGTTTGGGTGACATTGGCCCGATGGCGGGCTTGCCGGTTATGGAGGGCAAAGCGGTATTGTATAAGAAGTATGCAGATATTGATGCGGTGCCTATTGTGCTCGCGAGCAAAAACATTGATGACATTGTGCAGGCGGTGAAGATGATTTCTCCAACATTTGGAGGAATTCACTTGGAAGATATTGCGGCTCCTGCGTGTTTTGCGATTGAGGAGCGATTGTCTGCCGAGCTTGATATTCCCGTGATGCATGATGATCAACATGCTACAGCAATTGTTACGCTTGCGGCGCTTTATAATGCGCTCCAGGTTGTAGGAAAAGAGATAGGTGTCATTCATGTGGTGATTAACGGTGCAGGTGCTGCGGGTATTGCAATTGCAGACTTGCTCCGCAGCGCAGGTGTGGCGCGTGTTGACATGGTTGATTCAAAGGGAATCATTGGGCTTGGTCGTGATGGTATGAACCCCGAGAAGGATCGTGTTGCGAAGTTGATTAATGCCGAGGGAAGAAGGGGTGGGCTTGCTGATGCGATGCTTGGGGCCGATGTGATTGTGGGAGTGAGTAGGCCTGGGGTGATTGGCCAGGATATGGTGAAGAGTATGGCTCCAAAGTCCATTGTATTTGCGCTTGCAAACCCGGTTCCTGAGATTATGCCAGATGAAGCGCTCGCAGCAGGTGCTGCGGTCATTGCGACGGGTCGATCGGACTTTGCGAATCAGGTGAACAACGTTCTTGTGTACCCAGGTATTTTCCGTGGGCTTCTTGATGCACGCGCAAAGAAGCTTACGATGAGTATGAAACTTGCTGCTGCTCGTGCGCTTGCAGACATGGTTGAATCGCCAACTGCTGAGTGTATTATCCCTTCTATTCTTAAGGTAAATCCTGCGCCGTTTTTGGCTGCTGCGGTGGCGGAGGAAGTGAGAAGGGCATCTGTATAAAGTTGGGAGTTGTTTCCGCCAAAGGCGGATCCGCCTTTGGCGGAAGTATGAAGTGGGTGGATGTTATGTTTTGGGTTGGGCTAGGAGGCTAGGCGGGTTAGGTAGAGGCACATTCATCGTTTCTTACCTAGCATAACTAGCCCACTAGCCTACTTTTAAAAAACACCATTCACTTCCTACTCTTAACTCCAAACTTCCCAACTTCCCCTTATGATTCATCCCCTCCGCTCAAAATCTCGACGCATCGGTCCTGCTGTTCTTATTTGCGTCTTGCTTTTGGGCGGAGGAAGTGCGTTTTGGTTTGGACTTCAAGCATTTCGTACGCATGCTGATGAGCAGTCACAGGAAGATGCTTCTGACACTGTGTTAGAAGATGCTTTGGATACTTCCCTTCAAAATCTTCCAAGCATTGCATCGCTTATTTCTTCTTCTGGTGCGGGGGATATTGGGCGAGCAACACGAGTTATTCATGAACACGTTGCGACGATTGATGTACTTGTGGCGCTTCCTGCTGCCGATACGTCGGTGTATGAATATCATGTATGGCTTGTAAAAGATGGGCTTGCTGATGTGGTTGATATAGGCGTACTTACGGCGCGGGCTGATGGGACGTGGGCTGGTGTGTTTACTGCCGGTCCTGCAACGGGGGTAGTGGATCCTGCGCTTTTTTCTGAAGTAGTTATTATGCTTGAACCGCGTGATGGGAATGATGCTCCGTCGGGTATGAAGGTGGGTGAGGGGAAATGGTGAGGTGAGAGTTTGAAGTAGTGGGTTAAAAGTATGAAGTGAATGGTGTTTTTTAAAAGTAGGCTAGTGGGCTAGTT
>JBBTSN010000055.1:0-1685 GCA_038078775.1 Patescibacteria group bacterium
ATCCCCATCACATCATGGAAGCGATCTTCAAAGCGCTCGCCAAGGCGCTCGATCAGGCGACCATGTTGGAAGAACGGCTGGCAGGGAAAGTCCTGTCAACGAAGGGGATGCTATAACGCAAGGCGCACAGCCAATTGTGGTTGGTCTGAACGGGCAGGCTTCCAAATGGGAGCCTGCCCGTTGTTTTTGCTTATCTAAAGTTGTGAGGAACACAATGGCAGATCTAGGGCTATTGAAAGAGAGAGTAAAATACAAAAAGCTCTTTTGTGAATACCAGGCTTTGCATGTTGTGTTGCAGATGGCCACAATTTCGTCGAATCGTGCTGCGAATCAAGCAATAGCTGAATCAGAAAAGTTAAAGAAAGCGGAAATTAGAAAGCGAAACCACATCCTGGAATCCAAGATCTTAGAGGTCCGACAAAAGTTTGGTGCAAAAGTGCCCAACTCGGTCTTTGTGCAATTAGCGGCAAAGGCAGGGGCAGTACCGGGAAAAGATTTCTTAGTGCCCAAGTTTTATATAAAGGAGTATTTCAAAGATTATGGAAAAGTTCTTCCGATATTCGATTTGTTGCCTGAACATGCGAGCATAGGGTTTCACGATGGGTCCGAGAGAGAATCGGTTGGAGGAATTGAGGTCTACATTCTTGAAGTGAAGCTGTACGAGGACATGTGCGGGCTCTTTAATTTGGCGAAAGAATTGGTTGAAAAGATCGGTCCTAATAGACAAGGTAAGTCAAAGGCATATTCGAAGAAATTAGAAGCATGTTGCCGTGCTACGGCAACCAGCGCCTATTACTTTATTGAGTCTTATCTCAACGGGCTAGCGTATGACCACTATGTGACGCACAAGGAAACCCTTGACGACAAGACCAAACAAATTTTGATTGAGTGGGACATGCAAAAAGGCTGTTCTCGCTATCTGTCGTTGCGCGAAAAGCTACTGCAATTCCCAAGGATAATTTTCGGTCTTTCTCATCCGCCATTACAGGAGAATAACTGTGCGGAAGCAAAGTTTCTCCTTGAAAGGGTGAAGGTGTTGCGAGATGCCATAGCTCATCCCACTCCTGGGCCCAACTTGATAAAGATGGAACCGGGAAAGGAGGGAGAACTGTTTAATACGGACTTCAAGGAAGTCGAATCGATTGTGGATAACTCAATAGCGTTAGTAAGAAAAATTGAAAAAATGATCTGGGGAAATCAGCTCCGTCTTGATTGGCTTTACGATCGAGCTAATGATGGCTTCTTTCCAGACGTCGTATTTCAGTAAAACCAGCAGTCTAATCCAGAGTATCCACACCTGGGCCTGATCAATTCGAAGTGGCAGGATATTCCCAGTTGCGGTATTGTTACCCTTCCACATGTGTATGCATCTCATAAGTGGATAAATTCTATGATCGCCATTATTGATTACGGGATGGGAAATCTTCGCAGTGTCTCCAAAGCCTTCGAGGCGGTGGGACATCAGGCGATCGTCACGCGCGAGGCCGCTTCGATCCAGAATGCCAGTCACGTGGTTCTGCCAGGCGTTGGAGCGTTCGGCGATTGCATGGCGAATCTGCGGCAGTATGGATTGATCGAACCCATCAAGGCTGCGATTCGATCGGGGAAACCGTTCTTGGGGATCTGCCTGGGGTTCCAGCTGTTGTTTACGGAAAGCGAAGAGTTCGGCAGGCATGAAGGCCTGG
>JBBTSN010000056.1:0-10138 GCA_038078775.1 Patescibacteria group bacterium
TTGCAATTCTGTTCCCATTTGGCATCCACGAACGCGCAACGCTTACCAATATGTGGCGGTATATTGTTGTTTTGTATCCGGTGATGACGGGAGTAGGGGTTTTGGGTGTATTTATATGGATGGGAGAAAAAAGACAGCAGATAAAAGATGAGAGATATCATAATCTGTCGTCTGCCGTCTGTTGTCTGTTGTCTCTCTCTATCTCCCTCCTCTACTTACTCGTTCTCTACGGAAGCTGGGTATTTTACGACAATCCGGATCAATCCATAGTTTCTCTGGGCAACTCGCATACGCGATACTGGCTTCCTATTTTTGTACTCCTCGCACCTGCGATTGCGTATGCGCTGCAGCGCGGGAGAGATCTTTTTATAGGATGGTCACAGAGCGAACGCACGAAAAGACTTGCGTACGTTTTTCCTGTCGCGATATTGGTGCTCATGGCAGCATGCTCGGCGCATCTCGTTTTTCTTGGAGACGACGGCGTACTCCACACACGAGAAGCACTCACAACGTTTGCAGAAAAACGCGCAGCAATTCTCAACGCAACTCCGGAAGATGCAATTATCATCGTTGATCGTGCGGATAAATATCTTTGGCCCGACCGCGCGGTCATAGTGCCATTCCGTAGCGAGGAAACGTATACAAAAATTCCTGAGCTTCTTGGCACGGCACCCGTATATTACTTTGGTATCACTCTCCCAGAAGAAGACCTCGCCTATCTGCACGAGGTACTCTTTGTGGATACGGGAATTACTTTTACGTCAGTCGTGACGATTCAAGAAGAAACCTTGTATGAAATTAGTCGCTAGCAACATTCATTTATGGATCGTTCCCGCGCTTTTTCCGGCGTTGCTTTTTGGCATACTCACATGGATGTATCTCGCACCATCGGGAGAAAAAACGATTTCCTGGGAAGCGGGGGAGAGCTCGGTGCTCATCGGCCGTCCACTTCCCGATGATCGTACCGCGGAATGTAATGATGATCGTGGCGCTTGTATAGCAGCGATCGACGAGCCACTCTACATGTCAGTTACGCCTCCGGCAGGGCTATGGCATGGAATGCGTGTCGAAGTTTCGTACGATCTGAACGGTCAACAGAAATTCGAACTCGGACTCATGCAAGATTTTGCAACGCAGTCGTTCGTTCTCCTCCCTCTCGAACCAGAAGAAGACTGGCAAGGATGGCAAACAGGATCTGCATCGTTCGTAATAGAAAACGTGCAAAAAGAAAACGGAGCGTATAAGCTTATTTTGTCACTTCCAGGCGTCGAAGATGTCGCCGAAAAGCCGATAATCAACAGTGCGAAAGTTATTTTTACACGGAACACATCAGTCGTCGGAGAAATGAAATGGCTCATCAAGGGACTGTGGGTTCGCAGGCCGTAAGGTACCGTGAAGATTTCTCGCTTCGCTCGAAATGACACAGTCTATGTACAAGCTTCATAGCCACTTTATCGCCTGGTTTATTGCCCTTTTTATATTCGCGTTCTTCGAGTGGCGTCATCCCGGTTTCGTTTCGTACGTATTTCCATTTCCCATCCTTGTACTTTTACCGGGAGTTATTCTTGCGGGAGGATACGCCGTATCTTTTTCTTTGAAGAAATAACATATGGAATTAAAAGCATGGGAAACCGTTCCAGGAAGTAGGGAGGTAATGCATGAAAACCCCTATTATTCTGTATATCGAGAGAAGTTCATTTTGCCTTCCGGAAAAGAGGGTATGTATCACGTTGTACAGGGAGATCCTGCGGCAATGATCGTACCTCTTTTACCAAATGGAAAGATTCGCATGGTAAAGCAGTATCGGTATATCTCCCAAGAAGAGAGTCTTGAATTTCCCTGCGGGAGTACTCGTCATGGAAATCGGGTAGATTCTCCGGAAGAAGCGGCTATACGAGAACTTGCCGAAGAGGCGCATCTTGGGGGTATCTTAAAAAGTATTGGAAATTTTTCTCCATGGAACGGGATAAGCTCAGAGCGTTGTTTTGTTTTCGTCGCAGAAGAATGCAGTGAGAGCATCATGGAAGCAGACGAAACGGAGGAATTTCTCTTTTTTGATTTTACCCCAAAAGAAATAGCGAATTTAATTCGTGAAGGGAAGATAACTGATGGCATGAGCCTTGCGGCTTGGGTTCTTTTTCAAACATATGCAAACCTATAACAAACTCGTGCGCGACAACATGCCTGATCACATCATTGCAAAAGGCGAAGAGTGTCTTTTTCATACGGCGACTGAAGAGGAATACCGCAAAAAGCTTCGAGAGAAGTTTTTAGAAGAGTGGCAGGAGTATCTTGCAAGTGGCTCGTCTGACGAGCTTGCGGACATTCTTGAAGTAGTTGAGGCATTGGGTAATCTTGCTGGTGATTCTTTTGAGAATGTGGTAGAAAAGAAGCAGAAAAAGAAGAAGGAACGCGGGGGATTTGAAAAGAGAATTATTCTTGAACAGTCTTGAGGTGGTATTCTTTTTTACGAAATTTGTCTACGATATTGTAGACAAATATATACGTACAGAGGGCGAGGAGCCTCACCCCCACCATCCTAAAAAGAATCACTTTATTTTTACTTCTATGTCGTGTTTATTTTGTAAAATAGTTGCCAAAGAAATCCCTTGTGAAATGGTATTCGAGAATGAGTACGTATGCGCCTTTCTCGACATTGGTCCGGTAAGCGAAGGACATACGCTTATTGTTCCAAAAATACATGCAGAAAACTTGTCACAAGGAACCGAGGAAGAATCTCGCGAACTTATGGCTGTGGTGCACATGCTTGCGCCCAAGATCTTAAAAGCAATTGGTGCTGATGGATACAACTTAGGTATGAATCAAGGCGAATGCGCGGGTCAGGAGGTAATGCACACGCATTTACACATCATGCCACGTAAGGTAGGCATGATGAGAACGTTCACTAAACTGCGACCTACAAAAGAAGAGCTTGCAACATCGGCTCAAAAAATAAGAAGCACGCTAGAGTCCGTTTAGAATATAAAAGATATGAAAATCATGGTAACTGGCGCTGCTGGTTTCATTGGGGCGAATTATGTGCATTACGTTTTGAAAACGCATCCCGAAGATTCGATTATTGCGGTTGATGCGCTTACCTACGCCGGTAATCTAGAAAACCTTAAAGAGTGCATGCAAAATCCGCATTTCCGTTTTGAAAAGGCGGATATTTGCGATGAGGCGCGCATGGACGAATTGGTAAAAGAAGCAGACGCAATCGTGCACTTTGCCGCAGAAACGCACGTTGATCGGTCTATTAAAGACAATCGCCCATTTGTACAAACGAATGTTATGGGAACGCAAGTGTTACTCGACGCCGCAGTGCGTCACAAAAAGCGTTTTCATCATATCTCTACCGACGAAGTATTTGGCACGCTTTCAAAAGAAGACGCACCTTTTTCAAAGTCCTCCCCCTACGATCCAAAAAATCCGTATAGCGCAACAAAAGCTGCGTCAGATCATCTCGTCCGCTCATACGTAAACACACACGACCTTTTCGCAACAATTACGAACTGCTCAAACAACTACGGGCCGTACCATTTTCCCGAGAAAGTCATTCCGTTGTTCATTCGTAATTTACTCCAGGGAAAAAGCGTTCCGGTGTATGGCGATGGTGGGCAAATCCGTGACTGGATTTACGTTGAAGATCACTGCCGAGGTGTAGACATGGCACTTCGTAATGGAGAAAAAGGTGAAACGTATTTGCTGGGAGGAAAAAATGCCGAGGTAACAAACCTTGAGCTCACCAAAAAGCTTCTTGTACTTACCGGTCGTGACGAATCAGCAATCACCTATGTAACCGATCGTCCGGGCCATGATCGTCGGTACGCAATCGACTATTCGTTCGCAACAGAAAAACTTGGCTGGGAACCGCTCGTTTCTCTTGAAGAGGGTCTTGCAAAAACCATGCAGTGGTTTGAAGAGCATAAAGAATGGGTAGAGCATTGCACGTCAGGAGCGTATCAGGCGTATTACGAAGAACATTATAAAAACAAAATAAATTTATAATGGATATGCAAAAAACCGTGGTTATTTTGGGGGCAACAGGAAATTTAGGAAGCGAGCTCGTAAAAGCGTTTGCTCGAACGGGAGATAGGGTTATGAGCGCTTCTCGTGCAGAGTGTGATATTACGCAGCAGCAAAGTATCGACGCATTTTTTGCACAACACACACCCACACACATCATTAACACTGCGTCATACAACGCAATCGATAGCGCTGAAAGTAATGAAGCGACCGCAATGCGTATTAATGCACAGGCTCCGGCTATGCTTGCTACGGTAGCAAAAAAGTGCGGAGCAGTGTTTGTGCATTTTTCTTCGGATTATGTTTTTTCTGGAGAAGAGGGAGAGTATACGGAGGATGCACAAGGTGATCCGGTAAATGTATACGGTAAGAGTAAGTGGCAGGGAGAAGAAGCGGTCCGTGCTGTAAATGAACAGGCATTTATTGTGCGCACATCAAAACTCTTTGGTCGCCAAGGGGAATCCTTAGATGCAAAGCCAAGCTTTGTAACCATTATGACCAAGCTTGCGCTTACACAACCCAAACTCACCATCGTTGACGAAGAAATAGGGTGCCCTACGTATACATACGATCTTGCGGCTGGGGTTGTAGAGTTGCTGAGTGGCGAATATGTCTCAGGGACGTATCATCTAGTAAATGAGGATGAGGGAAAGACGTGGTTTGGATTTGCGGAAGAAATTTTCGACGTGCTCAGCATTAATCCGGAGCGTACCGCGGTATCAAGTGCGGCATTTCCACGTCCCGCCGTACGTCCAAAGAATGTCATTCTCAAAAATACCAAAGGTCCAAAGCTTCCTTCGCGTCGTGATGCACTTGAGCGCTTTTTGTGTGGTCCGTTAAAAGCAGGAATCGATATTCAGCTTACCGGAATTCCTGGGCTTTTTGCGTTTACTCCCAAGCGCTTAGGAGATGAACGCGGATGGTTTTCTGAAACGCTTAATTTTGCACTTTTACGTGACTTTGGTATGCAACATGCGCCTACGCAAATTAACGAAGGCCAGTCACTCAAAGGTATCGTGCGAGGTTTACATTTTCAAGCGCCACCTTTTGCGCAAACAAAAATTGTTTCTTGTACTGCGGGTCGTATTTTTGATGTAGCCGTTGATATCCGCAAAAATTCTCCTACATATGGCAAATGGTTCGGGCTCGAACTTTCTGCGCAAAACGGAACCACACTCTACATCCCAGAAGGCTTCGCGCATGGCATGATGGCGCTTGAAGATGGATCTCGGATTCGGTATCACCTTTTTGGAAGTGGCTGGGAGCGATCGGCTGAGGGTGGGTTGCGATACAACGATCCTGAAATAGGTATCATTTGGCCAGAAATAGATGTTCCTGTTTCGGTGAATGCGCGTGATGCCTCTTGGCAGCTCTTTTCTGAGCTGCAAAGCCCATTTATAGGATAATATCGTCAAAAAACTAATGGTCTGGTAGCATCCCCATATATGAAAGGCATTATTCTCGCGGGAGGAAGCGGCACGCGACTTTACCCGCTCACCACCGCTGTTTCAAAGCAGCTTCTTCCGGTGTATGACAAGCCCATGATTTATTACCCACTTTCCGTGCTTATGCTTGCGGGTATTAAGGATGTGTTGATTATTTCAACACCAAACGATGTGCCAAAGTTCCAGCAGCTTCTCGGGGACGGAAGGCAGCTCGGTATCAGGATTTCGTATGCCATCCAAGCCTCGCCTGACGGTTTGGCACAGGCATTTATTCTTGGAGAGAGCTTTATTGGAAACGATTCAGTCGCACTTATTCTTGGCGACAATATTTTCTTTGGCCAGGGCTTCACGGGAACGCTCAAAAAAGCTGCAGAGCGAGCCGCAGGTGCAACGATATTTGGATATGTAGTTAAAGATCCAAATCGTTTCGGTATCGTGGAAATAGATGAAAATCAGAAAGCAATTTCTATCGAAGAAAAGCCGGAGCATCCAAAGTCAAACTACGCAGTAACGGGTTTATATTTTTACGATAACCGTGTCGTCGAACTCGCAAAGAGTCTTCAGCCTTCTCGTCGTGGCGAGCTCGAAATTACTGACTTGAATCGTCTTTATCTTGAAAAAGGTGAGCTCAATGTAGAGGTGCTCGGCAGGGGATTCGCATGGCTTGATACCGGAACATTTGAAGCAATGAACGATGCGGGAAACTTTGTAAACGTCATGGAGCGTCGAACAGGATTGAAGATTGGTTGTATTGAGGAGGTTGCATGGCGCCAGGGATTTATTACCGATGATCAACTTCGCAAAATTGCTGAACCGCTCATGAAGAGTGGATACGGATCTTACTTGCTCGACATAATCACCGAAGAACAAACAAACAAAATCACCTCGTAAGCGAGGTGATTTTGTTTACCAGCGTATGATGAGAAGAACGATGCGTCGATACAGACTGAGAATGGGATTTGCAAAGTATTTTACGACTGGAGAGCTTGTAGACGCTTCTTGAAAGAGAATTTCGCCGACCGTTGATTGCGACAAGAGAGTGCGGTCGTTGATGGTACGCGTAGACTGAAGCTTTTTTCGTTTCGTGAGCCAAATCTTCAAAAATGCAGGAGAGAACCAGGCCTTGTATGCGAGCATTTTTTGTTGAAACCAGCCGCCTTTCCAGGCAAAGAAAAGCATTGCGCATTCAACTCCAACAAGCGCCGGAAGCAGAAGAATAAGCGTAGGGATTTTGTAGAACATCAAGAGCACCGCGTAACGGTTGCGCTCCATGAATTGAAATTTGGTAATACTCCGAGAGAACTCGTATTTGTGGCCAATAACTGAAGCATATACGCAGACAACAGAGTATCCATGCATCTTGAGGCGCATCGAATACTCAAGGTCCTCGTGATACATCCAAAAGTCTTCATCCCACAATCCGTATTCTTTTAACAAATCTGCACGCAGCATCACGCCCGCACCAGACGCGTAATCGATGGGGTATTGTGACGGGGGCATTTGTGGTGTAGAGACGCCCCCGCGGGGCGTCTCATGATCTGACGCAACCATGTCACGTGTTTCCATATACCCATTCGAATACCCAAAGCCCAAGAAGTGAAACGCATTTCCGCTCGTGTTTAATAAATCAGTGCGCGGATAGAGGGTAATGAGCGATTGCGCGCAGCCGATAGTTTTATGTTGCCCGAGAACCCCTACAAGTGGCTCGATGAATCCTGGCTCAGGAAGTGCGTCGTTGTTGAGGAGATAAATATAGTCGTACCCATGTTCAAGTGCCCAACGAATGCCCGCATTATTTCCTCCCGAAAATCCGGAGTTGGTTTCTTGGGGAAGGAGAATGACTTGAGGAAGTGATGTTTTCGAGCGCGAAAGAATGTCGCGTTCGAGCGTTTCCATGGAAAGCCCGTGTGTAGGATGTGGATTATCAACAACAACGAATGCCCACTGATCTTTGGGGTACGTTACTTTTTCAAGGGCAGGAATAAGATCAGGAAGATAGGGCTCGGAGTGGAATGAAAGATAGATGATGGCAACGCGGGGCATATGGAGAAGTAATGAAGTAGGGGCGTAGCATTTCGGCATGTTGCGTAAAAATGCTACGCCCGTACGGGATTTGCATTTACGGTGTAAGCATCAGTGACGAAAGATTGCCTGCGGTTTCAAGATACGCGGCGCTTCCATCTTCAGCAAACCACACTGTAGTTGCTTCGCTGAATGAAGCGAGCGGAGTCTGCATGCGTCCGTCAACGTAAGAGATGAGGTCTATGCCAATAAGCCCTTGGCTCGATGCAAGAACGATGCTCTCGCCTCCGTGAGCAAAGGTGAGTGTAGTGATAGGGTCGCTCTGTCGTGTAATAAGCTCCTGGGCATTTGTTGCAGGAGAGAAGAGATGCACTTCAAGACCGTCTGTGAAGATAAGAAGCTTTTCATTACTATCCCACGCAAATGCGACAAGATCCTTCCCGAGCGATCGAGCAGCCTGGGCACTGGTGAGTGAAATATAAAAAAGCTCTCCTTTGTTGTTCTGTACAAAAAGATATTCGTCATCGATGATAACCGGAGAATATATTTCGTTTTGAAGAAGCGTGAGGAGCGTAGATGAGGATCGAGAGGTGAGCGACACCTCTACGCCTCCTGGGGTAGAGGCAAAAAGAATGTTATCGGGGAGGGTAACGGGTTGAGGGGTATGTGCCGTTGTTGCGCGTTCCCAGTCGGCTCCACCCTGTGCCAAAAGCACGGGTTCCTCGGAGACAAAGAGGGGTGCGGTTACATACGTCGTTGAGCCGCTTTCTACGTTGATCGTGCGCTCCCAATCGTGATAGCCATCTTTGGTGAGTTTTACGGTTCGGGTTCCCGAAGAAAGGCGCTGAAGCACCGCGGGAGTTGCATCGTTAATATCCTCTCCGTTGACATGAGTGATGGCACCTCGGGGGGTACTTGCGATTGAAAGTGTGCCGGTCTGAGAAACGGTGTTATTGGTGCGATTAAAGCGATATCCGGCCGTATAAAGAACGACAAGCGGTGCGGAAATAAGAAAAACACCTACAAACAGGAAGAAAAGTGCTTTGCGGACCGCGTAAGGAAGCATATTAGGGAAGTTTGAAGTTTGGAGTTAAAAGTGTAGAGTGAGTGGATGGTGAGGATAAAAGACAGCAGATAAAAGAACTCTTAACTTCCTACTTCCCCCATGATACACTTCCTCCATATGTCTACAAACCCCCACGTGTCGTGGCGGGCACTGTGGATGCCGGTCAAAGTCTTTCTCGGTTTAGGCGCTGCGGGCGCACTCTTTTTTGGGGGATATTTGTATGGAAAGGGTCCTGAGCTCTTTGGAGACGCTCAGGTAGAAGGAATTTTTGGCACCACGGTGACCGTTCCGGCAGATATTGCGCAAGATATTGATTTCGATCTTTTTTGGCAGGTTTGGGCACTGGTGCGAGAAAAGTATGTCGATCAACCGGTTTCTGATCAGGATCTGTTTGAAGGTGCATTACAAGGATTATTGTATGGTTTGAAAGATCCATACTCTGCATATTTTACAGCAGAAATGGCTGAAGACTTTGCGCAAGAGCTCTCGGGTTCATTCTTTGGCATTGGTGCAGAGCTCGGGCTGAGTGATGCGGGAGGCCTTATGGTCGTAGCTCCCATTGCGGGAACTCCTGCAGAAGCCGCAGGAGTGCGCGCGGGAGATTTCATTCTCTCAATCGATGGAACAGATACCGCGGGTATGACGGTTTCTGAAGCGGTAGGAATTATCCGTGGCGAAAAAGGAACAGATGTATCCTTGGTACTTTTCGGTACAGAAGATACAGAATCTCGCACGATTACTATCACGCGAGATGAAATAAATGTGCAAAGTGTAAAAACAACCATTCGCCCAGACGGAGTAGGTGTGGTTACGGTAAGTGTCTTTGGAGATGACACCATTTCGAGCTTTGCAAAAGCAGCAGACGAGCTTCAAGACGCAGGCGTAACGGGTATTATCGTAGACCTTCGAAATAACCCAGGAGGATATCTCGACGCAGCCATTGTACTGTCGAGTTATTGGACCGGTGAGCAAACGGTGGTTCAAGAAGAGATTCGGGGCGAGCGTACAGAATTCCCCGGTGACGGCGATGCACGTTTTGCAAACACGCCAACCGTTGTTTTGGTGAATGGCGGCTCTGCTTCAGCATCTGAAATCTTTGCAGGGGCATTGCAGGATTACGGCCTCGCTACGATAATCGGCGAACAAACTTTTGGTAAGGGAAGTGTGCAGGAATATCAGCAATTGGCTGATGGGAGCGCGATAAAAATCACCATAGCGAGATGGCTCACGCCAAACGGCCGCTCTATCGACAAAGAAGGCATTGCGCCAGACCAAGAAGTAACGCGTACACTTGACGATTACCATGCAAACCTCGACCCCCAACTCGACGCGGCGATCAGTTTCTTCACGACGAAGTGAAGGTGAACTTGAACGTCACAAAAACGAGGTCTCTGCAGGAGGCCTGGTTTACCGTAAAACAAAAGAGGGGCTCCAGTTCGCGATGGTCATCGATTCCTACGGGAAGTGGGCATTTCCAAAAGGCCACGTGCGGCCGGGGGAGCGGTATCGGCAAACCGCAGTGCGAGAAATCAAAGAAGAAATGGGACTAGGGAATTTAAAGTACGTTGCAAAACTTGAT
>JBBTSN010000057.1:0-18317 GCA_038078775.1 Patescibacteria group bacterium
TAGGAATGCTAACTATCTTGGCATTTCTTACGACACGAAAAACAAGAGACGCCATAAATGGCGTCTCTACGCCACATCGCGATCACCTTTGGGTTTGGGCCGGGGCTATAGGACTCGCCTGGTCACTCGGAGCGGCAGCAATTCTCCTCCCGGCACACACCCTTCTCTGGGGAAACCAGGGCGATGAAACGTTCCAAATTGCATTCATGGAAAAAGTAATCAGCGGGCATCCGTTCTCCGACTTTTTCTACGCAAACCTCTCCCCCTTCTATCCGCCGCTCTACTTCTGGATCTTCGGAACGCTCGGCCGAATCTTTAATTGGGATGGCATCTCAGCAGCACAATGGGGAACCCTCATCACCTACGCTCTTCTCCCTCTTGTCGCCGTGCTCTTTTCAAAAATCTGCCGATGGACGTTCCAGGAACAAAAAGTCGCACTTCTTCTTTCTATAGGAACGTTGCTTTTTCTTCCCACTGAGGCATTGCTTTTAAAGCCATATGAAGCGGCCGCAGCACTCTTCAGCGTACTTTGGATATACGCCTTCATAAAACTCCTTAAAGAACCTTCGTGGGGATTGCGCATCATACTTGGAATCTCAGGTGGAATCATTTTCTTGCTGTATTACTTCTGGTTCGTGCTTTTAATTCCGGCGATGATCGGGCTCATCCTGTCATCCCGACGCCAGGAGGGATCTCCCTGGTGGATTCCTCACTACGTTCGGAATGACATGAGAAGCTTCATAACCATCGGTATCATCACGACATTCGTCGCTTCACCATTCCTCATCCCCTATCTCTACGACCTCATCACCCTCGGACAACAAAACTATCAATCAGTCTACTTCTTTCCAAGCGATGCGCACCTCTACGCGCCATGGTTTTCGTACACATTCGCAGGGCTTCTCACGATCGGGAGTATCATTACATATATCGCACGTAAGTCTTGGAGTGATGCACAAAAGGCGACGCTCGCGATTACAGGAAGCATCATGCTGTGGCATTTTGTACAGCTCATAGTTCTCGCAACAGGAGGAAAATCAGTCATGCTGAGCAAACCGTTCTTATTTCTTGGAGGAGTCGCACTCATGTTACCGGCAATTGAGTGGATCGGGGAATGGATAAACGCTGGATGCCGGCTCGCCCGTTTGGAATTCATCGATTCTAGAAAGGTGCTCATCGCATCGATCATTATCTTCGCGCCGCTTCTCCCAAACGGACTCTTTCTCGACGATACAAAGATACAAGCCCAACTCGAACAAAACCTTCTTTCACGTACAAGCTCCTTTGTTGCAGAAAATATTCGCGTATTCGTACCAGACTACGCACAACGCACTTGGCTTGTCAGCGGACTACAAGATCTCAACGGAATTCTCCCTATAACTCATTACCTCGCCTGGAACCCACACTTCAGTCACCCGGCCGCACACTGGGGAACAAGACTCAATGAGCTAGAGCGCATCTCCAAACTCACAACCGCAAACGAAGTGACCCAATCATTCGACGCACTCGGAATTAACGCGCTCCTGCTCTACCGTGCAACCGACGAGAATGGAAATGCCTATTATCCCTTCTTTTATGAAGAAGATGCCTGGCCAAACGGCACAGAAAGCAAAAAGCTCCGATTTGACGAAAAGCTCATAAATCTCGAGAATTGGCAGGTAGTACACGAAGATAACGAATGGAGAGTATTATTAAGGAAATAAATCTATTTATGACTATGCATTTCTCACAACACAAGCTCATCGGACTCACCGCTCTTTGTTCCGCAATCGCATTCGATTACTTCATGTTTACCAGCATGTTTCATAGTGAAACACCTAATGGTCTCGCCTTCTTATTTGCTGAAGGTATTTTTATCACCGGATTGCTCATCGTAGCAAAAGTAACAAAGAAAACTCTTTTCCCACTTTGGTACTTCTCGGCATTCTTTGCAATCATTGGCTCACTTGCACCCTTTGTGACAAATTCAGAGACAGGACTCTTCATTGCCGCTGCAGAAATCCTTCTTGCAAACACCCTTCTCACTATTTCTTTCCTCAATACAAAAAACGTTCCCTCACGATTCTTTGAACTTATCAATTGGGCAATTGTTCAACCGCTTGGGAAACTTATACAGGGCATAGCACGCATCTTTGAAAAAATAGGGGAATTTTGGAAACAGAAAAACAACAAAGAACGCGCAATCGTCATCGGTGCTCCCACCGCACTCGTCACACTGCTCCTCCTCTCACAAACTGATCCTCTTCTTTCAGAAATCATAGACAGGCTTGCCGAGCTTCTTCCTGAATTCTTCTTCGCACATCTCCTTGCCATCTTCTTTGCCGCACTAAGTCTCTTCATTCTTTTCCTTGGACCAACTCTTCCAGAAACCAACGTTGCGCCTCACCAACAGCACCACCAATCTCCCATAGCTTGGTCACTTGTTCTCGGGCTTCTCAACGTTCCTCTCGCAATCTTTGCAGGATCTCAATTAGCAACCTATCTTTTCCAAAAGATGGGAACCATGGACTTCGCGCTTACCTATTCAGAATACGCGACACGAGGAGTCGTTGAAGCATGCGTAGCAACACTTCTCTGTAGCGCAGCGGTTGCGCTCGCCTGGTCAAAGGAAGAAAAGAATCAAGAAAAGCTTATGGTGCCAACCGGCATTATGGCTTGTGCGTTAATACTGGTAACCCTCGTCGCAGAAACAAGAGTTTTTCACTACATTCAAGAATTTGGGTTTACTCCCGCAAGAATCGTAGGGGCACTCGGAATTCTCACGCTTTTCTGTGCAATTGTTCTTTCAAACATCTTGCTCCTCACAAAAAAGAATATTAGCCAACCTCTTTTGGCGAGCGGCACACTCATCATGATATTCATGGCAATTACCCCGCTTATGCAACTCGACGCACAAAGCATGCGTCTCAACATCGCACGAGCAACTGCAACAGAACCGCTTGATTCAGATGATATCTCAAGTCTCTCATCAGAGGCATATCCCGCATTTTTCAAGGCAATCGAAGAAAATATTCCCATGGAAGGAATGATCACCGAATGTAGCAAGTCTCGATGGTTATACAACCGCTTCATTCGTAAAGCTGAAGAAAAAGAAGATGCTCGATGGATGAATAGCACGCTCCCGGGAATCGCTATGAATCAGTTTCTCACGACACATGATCTTCCTGGAGAATGTAAGTAGAAGAGAACTCTTTTAATGGTAGGAGAAAAATGCGAGAGGTGCAGAAAGAAAAAATACGCATTACTCACCAGAAGGCCATGCGTGTTTTTATACTCAAAATAGGTACGTAAGTATACTTGGCATCATTTTTCAAAATACCAATAAAAGCTGCGTCATAAAACTGAAAATGTAAAGTATACTTACGTAGTGTTTTGGAGAGAAAAATAGTGAGGGGCCATAGGGTCCTTTCGGTCCCTCCTAGCGTCGGGAACTTTCCCCTCACCTGTCTCACTCTCACCTCCCTTCACAACCTATAACCCGACTCACTTCACGATAAAACACAAGACGTCATGAATGGCGTCTCTACATTCTCTTTCACTATTCCTTCTTAACTCTTAAAAGACTCACCCGAAGCCTATTTTTATGACCAAGAAAGAATACGAGTGCACAATCGGTGATATGCGTTACGACTGCGGAATATCTCAGCAAAAGCTTGCGGACGCAATCGGTGTTTCTCGACAAACCATTAGTTCGATTGAGCAACATGTCTATGAACCAACGATAACAACCGCCATCAAACTTGCACGTTATTTCAACATGCCCGTAGAAATGCTTTTCGAGCTTCACGAACAACCCCCTGACAAAAAAGACGGGGCAGAAAAATACGTCCAGCAATACGAACGTGAATCTCGATAATCTCCGTTAGGTTCGTATAAAAAACAACGAGAGAACAACACCGATATACCCCACCCATACGACAAATCCCACACAAAGTACCCAACGAGGCAATTTCGCAAGCGCCCTTAGCCCCATCGCCATCGGCAACACAAACGCAGGAGCGATAAAAATCGACTTCACCACGCCTTGATCATAATACGGATACCGATATGCGTAATACATAAGCGCCAAAAGAAACGCGGAAGAAAAACCAAGCGTAGGAAGCGCGTCAGAAAAGAATTGCCCACGCCCCTTAAGAAACATGTACAGCGAATATCCAAATCCAAGAATCATCACCCCTACAGGCAAAAAGCCCAACCGCAAAGCCCACTCTGCCAACGGCTCACGATACGCACTCACCGAAGTACCATTATGCGTGGTCAGTGCTCGCTCACTTTCCGGAAGTGCATTCTTCACATCTTGGTTTTCAAAGAGGCCCAAATAATCACTCACCGTATCCGCATACACCATGCTCCAAAATCCGGTTCCCCCCGAATACCAAAACGGAAATATAAAAATATCTGCATCAAATTTCGTCATGAATCCAACGCGCTCATCCCATATCAGATCCTTCGCAGGAAGCATGTCATAATTATTAATTGATGCTTCAGAAAGCCCACCACTGCGAACCATGTACCACGGCGCATAACACAGTGCCGAAAAAAGAATCGCAAGAACAATGGTCGCAACATACGAAAGCGTCCACGTCCGAATCATCTTAATGATGAGAAGGATCGCCACAACTCCAAACGCAACAAGGGCAGTGATCTTAGTTACAACCCCAAGCCCTACACAAAGTGCAAAAAGCAAAGATGATTTCCACGACCAAGACTGCTCTCGCCAAAACACAAGTCCAAAGTGCATGATGGCAAGAACAAATACGTAGTTCAGTGCTTCATTCGTAAAAAACATGCTCACCTCAAGAAACGCAGGAAGCGTAAGAATCGCAAGAGAACCAAAAAGCGATACAACATTCGACAAACCCATTCGCTTAAACAGCGTAAAAACAAGAACGTCAATAGCAAGAACAATAAGGAGATGAGGAAACCAAAACGGAATTCCCATAAAACCAAAACCCACCAAAACCAAATAATAAAACGGTTCGTGCCACGCTAAATAATTTTCCGCAAGTGTAGGAAATCGATGTTCAAAAAGAAGTGTCTCAAGAATCTGCACATGCGCTCCCCCGTCATATCCCCAATACGGGTTAAACGAAAGCAATTGATGCACCTGAAAAACAAAGAAAAATACGATTATCGTCATCCCGGCGAAGGCCGGGACCCAGCGCTTCAAAAAAGCCCACGTCATACCCGAAACGTTACTCGCGTATTCATTACATAGTTCCAAACGGTTACACAACCAATCGCAACAATCTTTGCAATCGCAGGAAACAACCCCAAAGAAACACCCGCAAGTACAATTACGGAATTAAATGCAATACCTACCAAAGAAACAGAAACAAACTTTACAAGCGCGATATGCGGAGTCTGATCATGCTCTTTAAACGTTACAAAATGATGCCACGTAAAATTATGAATCACCGCACAGCTTGTCGCGACGATATTTGCAAGAAGCAGGGAGAGTCCGAAGTTATGTAAAAAAACAAAAAGACCCAAGTCCAAGACAGCCCCAAAAGCACCAATCGTGGCATACATCACAAAGCGCTTTCTTCGAATAAGCGTAAGGCGTGCAAGTGTATAAAAAAACTCTTGAATATCACCAAACCCAAGTTTTGATGATCCGCACACACGATCTCGAAAAACAACCGGAACTTCAGATACCTTTCCACCCCCCTGCTCCGCAACAAGAATCATCTCTTCCTGAAACGCATAGCCATTGCTCTTCAGCGCAAGCACCGGCAAAGTTTCTACAAAGCTTTTTCGCCACGTACGAAAACCCGCGGTCACATCTTTTGTCTTCAAGCCCAAACACAAACGCGATGCTCCCATCGCACCCGCACTGCAAAACCTCCTCCACAAACTCCAGCCCTCAATGCTTCCACCCGCAATTTTTCGCGAACCAATTGCAACGTCGGCACCTTTTTCAATTTCTCCCAAAAGACGAGTGAGATCATCAGGGTGATGCGAGAAGTCTGCATCCATCTGCGTAAGTGTCTCATAATCGCGTTCAAATCCCCACGCAAAGCCAGCACGATATGCAGCACCCAAACCCTGCTTTCCCTCACGAGCAAGCAAAAAAACACAATCAGCAAAAAATACATGGCCACGGACATCTTCAGCAGTTCCATCGGGCGAAGCATCATCAATCACTAAAACATGAACGTCAGGAACCGCACACAATGCATCAAGAAGCCCACGAATATTTTCGCGCTCATTATAGGTGGGAACTAAGACAAGATGCATAGAAGTTTTTCGTCATCCCGGGCACCGACCCGGGATCCATCGTTCTTGATACGCTGGATGCCCTCGGGCATAGCCCTACGGGCGAGCCCGGATCAAGTCCGGCATGACAATTATCTACTTAAGTCCTCGCTTAATAAGCGCATCTTCAATCACATCAAGTGTTCCCGCAGGAACCTTTTTGCGCCACTCACCATTCTTTGCTCGCATTTGGGAACGAAGCGTCTCGCCATCGATTCCCGGAACAGGAACAATCTTTTTGGTAGAGATACCCGCTGCTTCAAAAGCAGAACGAATTTCCTCACGTCCAGACCACATCACGACATCAGTTCGCTTCTCAGCAGCATCAAGCACATACTTTACCCAATCAGCATCATTCCCCGCATCCTTACAAGCAACAATCGTCGCATCCATAATATCCGCAGAAAGCAACGCCGCAGAAATCATTTCCCTGCGCTCTTCAAGCGTAAACATATCTTCACCGTCAGTTTGAAGCTTTATAGGATCACAAATAACGATGATCGGATTTCCTACCGCCTTCACCATACCCTGAATAACAAGCAAATGTCCGGTATGAAAAGGCTGAAAACGACCAGGAAAAAGAGGTGTAGGCATAGAAGATTCTCCGTCACGTTCTTAAATATTTTTGTTCAAAGGGTAATTGAAAGATACGCGCACGATCACGAAGAAGCTGTAACGGTACATCCATTTTCGCCACGTCAATTGTACCTCGACCAACGCGCGCAAGGCTATCAAGATACCCGATTGTCCGAGGATCTATGCCCATAAGCGTTGCACCGATAGCGTCCGTAGCAATAGAATCCATACTCGCCACTGCAACGCCCACATGAATAGCTGTCCCATCCGTTGGACCGTCACCCTCCATTCCCAAAAATCCATCAAGAATTCCTACATCAGCAGGATATTTTTCATACAACTGCTCAATCAAGTTCTGCGCACCCACAACTCCCTCAGCAGAAAGCCAAGGGGCACGAGTAAACACGCGCCCTGCAATCGTTTGTCTAGGAGGAACAATCCACGTTCCCTCGGCCCAATTCGCAACCGATAAACATGCGCCATACTGCCGATGCGTCTTCAAAGTCCCCAAGCTGATCTTTACCTCAGCATGAATTGCTTCTTTCGCACGGCGAACAACAAGGGGCCCGTTTACACCGAGAATCTCATGCTCAGTTGTTTCGCTTTCTTGTAAATCACGCAAGGTAACGTTTTGATATTCAACAAGCAATCGCTCATACCCAAAATGACGAAAGCCAGGAAGCGTTCCATAATGCCCCGCATCAGCAATAACAATAGGCGCATCAGTCATCGACCGGAGAGCATCAAGTACACCACGAAGCGCATCAACATGCGTTGCGGCAAGCTGAAGCTCGTAATGCCCAACATCGGGCTTGATGAGAATATTCTTCGCAAGCTTTACCTTATTTCGTAACGCATCTCCCAATCCCTGTACCGCGCCCTGAACCGCGTTCCGACGCAACTCTCCCGCAATAAGTGTGACATGAGCCATAGAATAAACGGAGCATACAAGCCCCACAAAAGAACGTAAAGACAAACAAATAAACATCGCTATTGCTAGCGATGTTTATTGTCTTACACGAACTGGAACATGAAGTATGGGCTCATTCCGGTCTTTTTAGTGATAAGGTCCGTTAAACGCTCATCAAGCGCCTGCGCAACCTTTTCATTCGTAAGCGTATGAAGGTTTTTATACTCATGAAGAACTGCCTTCTCGATATCACTATGAAGCTTTTGTACGAGCTCAGCCTTACGCACGCCAAGTGAGGAAACATGAATCTGCTTCAATCCCTCAGGAGTACGTGCAGCGTTAATGACGATAACACCCTCATCACCCAAACGCTTACGCTCACGAAGCGTATCAGCATCAACTGCATCAAGCGTTTTACCATCAACGTACACATGACGCGTGGGAATACGCTCCTTAAGAAGCGCTCCATGACCGTCCTTATCAAATTCAAGAACCTGACCATTATCCGCAATAAAAATCTTATCACGAGAAAAACCGGCCGCCATTGCCGCAATTGCATGATGATGCAAGAACGCAACATGACCTTCAATAGGAACAAGGTATTTTGGCTTCACCATGGCAACAACGTCTCCAAGGTCAGCTGCCTTTGCGTGACCTCCGGAGTGAATATTGAGCGCACGATAGTTGAGCACCTTCGCGCCCAAACGGTAAAAACGATCAGTAATAAATTGAACCGTACGCTCATTTCCAGGAATAACCGAGGAAGAGAAAACAACGGTATCACCCGGAATAATACGCATGTCTTTAAGCTCGTTGCTCGCAAGCTTATAAAAAGCAGCGTTATTTTCACCCTGTGCTCCAGGAAAAATAGCAACAATCTTATTTGGAGGGAGGCTCTTTACTTCTTCAATATCAATAAGCGTTCCTGGGCGTGGGCTGATGTACCCAAGATTTTCTGCAATTTCAAGCGTGGTTTTCAAACTCTTTCCACCAACCACAACATAACGACCATACTTTTCTGCAAGGGTAATGATTTGCGCCAAACGAACAACGTTCGAAGAAATCATGCCAAACATCAAACGACCCTTTGCATCACGCACAAGCATATCCAAATCGCGCGTAACTTCATGCTCCATGATTTGGTGGCCACCCTGTGATGCATTTGTGGAATCAGAAAGAAGCGCAAGAATATTTTGATTTCCGAGCTGCTTCATTTGATCGAGGTAACGAACTGCATCAGGATCTTGTGGTTGCAAATCGATTTTAAAGTCTCCGGTGTGTACGATTTTTCCACAAGGAGTATCGATAATCACCGCAAGTGCAGAAGGAACGGAGTGAGAAACGCCGATAAAAGTCGCTTTGAAATTTCCCAACTGCAAAACCGTTTGCTCATCAATTGCACGAAGATCAACCTTAACTTCTGGGGTGTATTCCAATTTCTTTGCAATAAGTGCAAGGGTAATAGGAGCTGAGAAAACAGGAACACCAGGAAGCATGGGCATGATGTACGGAATCGCACCAATGTGGTCCATGTGCATGTGGGTGATAATCACCGCCTTCACATCCTTCTCACGACCCTTCAAATACGAAAAGTCTTGCACAATACCGTCAATACCACGCATGTGCTCTTCACCGAACTGCACACCCATATCAATGAGAACAATGTCATTCCCATACTCAAGAAGGGTCATGTTACGACCCACCTCTTCATTACCACCCATTACCGCAATACGAAGCTTTCCTTCGTGTGCACGGGGTGACGCAAGGGTGTAGTTATTCTTTGGCGTAAGATCCAAAGCGCCATATTTTATGCCAGAACCCGTACGCTTTTCAGCGCTTGGATCTTTCTGCCATTTCTGTGAACGAAAACCTCCCGAACGACCACGACGACCATAAGTACCTTGTGATACTGCCATACAAAAAAACAAAACAAATAATTAATATAAAAACGCGTTATAACGCTCTGTGCATCAAAAACCACGTTGATCCTCAAAAAAACTACGGATGAGGAAGTAAGAAAAAAACCTTTACAATAAACTACTATACCAGAAAGAAGCTCCCGCGTCAATTGAATGCATCTCTCATTCCACGCAAACCA
The DNA here is from genome assembly GCA_038078775.1 of Patescibacteria group bacterium. GTDB lineage: Bacteria > Patescibacteriota > Patescibacteriia > UBA9934 > UBA9934 > JAGORL01. The sequence continues at coordinate 9,843 of JBBTSN010000057.1, forward strand.
GCTTTTTTCGCATAACCATCTATCGCATCTGCATTACGCATAAGAAGTATTAATGACAACGGTAACCGTACGCCAATATCACGTAAACTACCCAACATACTACGAACCGTCCCGGCAAGATCTGAAATTTCTGAACCCATCGCTTGCGTGAGTACTTTATCTAACGCAGCGTGTTGCGATGCCTCAAGACCATCTTTAAGTAAATCACGCAGTGGATCAACATTCGGTGTTGAAACGAAAAGTGAGCTAATTGCAAATTGTTCTTTGAGAGAAAGATCGAGAAGAAAAGAACGATCAAGATAGACGAGCTCATTGTTTTCAGTGATACGAATATTGCCCGGATGCAAATCTGGGTGCAGCAAACCAGTTGCGATCTGCATACCAAAGTTTCGTGCAAGTGTCTTCACGACGTTGCTCATATCATGCCGATTTGCAAGCTCAGTCCAGTCTGTCAGGTCCATTCCCTCTACAAATTCGTCCATCTGAAAGAATCGGCTTTCCGGACCATCTGGCACGGGAATACGAATACGATATCCAAAGCCCTCGTCGCGGCCATGATGTGTGGCATGGAACTTAGTATCACGAGCGCGTGAATCCTCAAAAGAAATATCGCGACGAATCCATTCTTCTACTAAATCAACGGAGGAGTCAATAGCGTTACGCTGATCGGGTTTCAACACACTGCGCGCGGCAAGTGCCTGAACCGTCTGCCGAAATGCATTGGATGTTGCACCAAGATTTGTTTGGATATTTGGATTACATACGCGCATTGCACGAAAACCGCCCTTGAATAATTCAACTTTATACACACTCATGAGTGACCCGCCGCCGATACGGTTACCAAAATATCGAACATAGTCCCACATCTCAGGCCATTCGCGTTCGACAACAGAAACCGCAGCGAGTTTTGTCTGACCTGCAACCTCGTTAAAAATTCCAGAAAATTCCCTCTCATGCTGTGGGCTAAATTTTACGTAGTGTTTTCCAACTTGCAGCCATCGCACCGGCAGCGCACCAAGACGTTCAGCGGTGCTGCGAACAAGTGCAAGTGAACTTGAATCTATGCGCTCACTACTGGGCAAGCCCGAAAGATCAAGCCACGCTCGTGTTGCCAAATCAGCTTGGTAAAGATACCGATTTGCATTATGCAGGTAATCTTCACGCGTCGTATCACGAGCAATCGTGTTCAAATCCTGTTGAGCAAAGTTTTCAAGATCGAATGCGCTGTCAATATGTTCTTCAACTTGATGAATATCTCCCCAAGGAACGGGATCTTTGCATGGCAAACAAATACGATCTGCAAGGAGAGGGCCGATTGCATAAAATACCGTCTCCCAATCCTCAACATCAGCAAGTGCGCGGACGGTATGCTCAACCCATGTTCGCATCACTAAATCAGTGTCTTGATTCTTGTAAGGAAGAACATGGGAAAGGAGCATCTCTAAAGCCTGTGCGCGTGTTTTCTTTTCGCGAATAATACCGCTGTCAACCAAAAGACGCTTAACAATAAACAATCGCGTCGGCTGGTCAATTGCATACAAAGAACGAAATGCCGCATCAGCGGTTGCTAATCGCTCGGTTGCTATTTTTTGATATTCAGGGGAATCAGCATCTTGCTTAGTCAAAGGATTATCGAATCGACTAAAAAAGACCTGATCAGCAATGGCATCTTTAATTTTACGATCGTCTTGTTGAGTTTTAAGCAGCATATCAAGCATCTCAAGCGGCTCATGCTTACGAACATCAATGTACTCGGAAAGTGCAAGCCATCCTACGCGTGCGCTTTCCGTAAACATGCCGTCAATTGCTCGTTGAGCCGCGGATCGTACCTCCGCAACTTGTGTTTCGGTCTGCATATCACCCTCAATGACTCGTTCAGCAAGATTAATACCGGCATGCTCAGTATCAAAAGCAATCCGTACTTTTTCTGTAAAGTCAGGCGCTACACTCCATGTACGCTGCGCTACCGCCCTTCGCATCATCTGCGCAACCCATGGATCCACTGACAATGTTGCAACAAGTCCCAGGGCACGTATATCTTCTCCTCGTGTAACAAACGTATCGATATGACGCAAAATATGCTGCACAAGTCTGCCATGCACAAGAACATCTTGTTTGAGAATAACATCTGGGGAAATACCAACCACTGCAAATGCATCCATGCGGGCAAAAAACTGATCTGGCGGTGTTTCTGATAAACGATACGAAAGATCTTGTAATGCCACGTTAAAAAACCGACGGCGTATAGATGGAGATAAGTCACGGTTAACTGCCTGTTGTAAAACACGAAGAGCGATCTCATCGGTCTCGTTTCCAAGCGCAACGACGACTTCGCGCTCCATAACTAAATCAGCTGGATTTCTCTTATATCCATCATCCGTTGGATCATGTTCATAAAGGCCATATTGCGCACGAAAAGAAAACCGCGAAAGCAATCTATCGATTGCTGCATAGTGCGCAAACAAAGAATGTTGTTCTGTTGCTGTATCGTACGCAGAGAGTATGTTTACGAGAAGGAATCGTTGAACCAAGTCCTCTTCTTCTAAAGTCCGGGCATGAAGGGAGATGCCTTTTGAATCTAATGTTCCATATCCCTTTAAAATTGCGTTCTTTACAAGGGAATATGCCATTCCAAAGTATTTACCAATTCCTTCAACATCTGTTATGTCTTCTACCAATACGCCCGTACGTTCAATAAAAGACGAGATATTTGTCTTCACTTTTTCTAAAGATTCTATCTGTTTTATCACTTGTTGACAGACGGCATCAGAATCAAATTTGGCAATAACTTCTGAATCATCTTGTACCGTTTCGTTATGCGGTGACTTTTTCTCCATTGGCTGTCCTCGCGCTGCAAGTTCCGTTGCAAAACGGTCTCTAAAACGATTCTTTTCTTCTTGTGAAATCTTCGAAAAACGCACATGCACTAACGCTTCACGAAGCGTGTAACATGCCAATTCCTCAGAAGTACGCAGCTCACCGGAACGTCCTTCAAAAAATGCACAGGTAATACGTGCCGTGTCATCAACCATTGCCAGCCAGGCAACAAACGTCTCATCATCTACAGCTTCAGAAAAAGTACTACCGAGTTCACGCATGAACTGACGGGAATCACCAAAGGTATATTCGCCTACATGTGGTAATAAAGCTGCAATACTCTCCCTGTAATGATGAGCGCCTTGTCGTTTTGCAATATCCGTAGCAAGCCAATGCTCCCCCGCATATATTTTAGGATCTGATGAGTTACCGAGCACAAAACAACGAAACGCCTCAAGCGCCGTCTGTACAACTTGAGGATCAGCCTCACGCAAACGTTCTTTAATCAACGTCGTCATACGATCATCAACGTGTTTCATCCACGCTTCACGACGCTCTCTTTCCTTAACATCGCCGCGAGCAAACTGGGCATGATGGCGCAAAACTCCAGAACAAAATATCTGCTCTTCAAATGGAAGTGTTTCAAACCATGCAATGCGGGATTCATGTGCTAATCTACGGTATTTGTTGGTATCGCCTGCATCCATGGTCGACCGAAACGCCCATGCCGCACCAGAAGTTGGATATTCAGACCACGCTTCTTTTGTCGCAGCATCAATATGCGTAAGATCCTTTGATGATGACGAAAAATCAAAATATCGCATGAGGAAACCGATTGCCAACATACGATCTGCAGGCGAACCATGCGCAATATCTGGCTCATATTTTTTATCTCCTCGTGTATGCGTATCTAAATCATGAAGAAATTCTCTATAACCCATGGGACTTACGCCCGCTTCGTCAAGTTTTGCCGTTGCACCTTGAAGATCGCTTCGTACTTCAAAAAGACGACTGCGACCAATTTTATCAGCATATCGTGTGGCAGCATCCTTCACTATGCCTCCTGGCTCAATCGAACTTTCTCTTTCATGTGCATCCTCACGCAATGGCTCAAAGGGGTCACCGGTCTCCAAATGTTGACGTTCATGGCCAACAACACCCACAATCGCCTCGTAGGTACGACAAAACCTCATAAGCTCAAGCGATACAATGATCGTGTCTTTACCAATTGCAGCAGCATTGACATCTTTCCATTCTGGCAATACCAAAATTTTTGGCAGGTGGGTGTTTTCCTTTCTGCAGCGAATAAGCGCGTCTTCAATAGCACGCTGAGCGGGGTGATTGGGTGGCAACGTACCGTGTTGCATCGTGAAGAGTTTGGTCGTAAAACGCTCAATGTAGTCGATGTTATAACGCCGTTCATCAAGCTCACGTTGTTCAACGCGCCCTTCTCCTGTTGCATCTCGTGCCATTCGCCGTACCCCGACATCTGGAGCATGAGATTCTCCGCGTCCTTTTCCTTCCATATGTGAAGAATTGTATAACAACATTACTAACAATGTAAAAGCTTACTGTGGCTTAATAAGCGGCAAGTACCACCGCAAAAGAACATCAGAAGTTTTCTTAAACCACTGCCGACTGTAAGTCGGCAGAATTGTGAGGCGGACTGGAAGTCCGCTATGCAATCCTGAAGACATCCCCCTCTGTTCCATCAAAATGGTGCTCGATGTAGTCTTTCACCATTTGTTCACTCACATTCCCTACAGAGACCACAAAGTATCCTCATGCCCAGAGTCGTTGTCCCCAATACTGTTTTCTGAGAGGAGATACTTGGGTCAATACTGAGGAGAATGTGAACGTGATTTGCAGAGACTACTCCTGAAAGAATCTGAGCTTTGTTTTCTTCATATATTCTTCTCACGAGTTCTCTCGTTCTTTCTGCGATGTCTCCGGTGAGCACTTTATACCGATATTTAGTTACCCAAACAAGGTGGACTTCAATCCTGAAGATCGTGTGGGTATTTTTACGGTATTCGATGGTCATACTTGATTGACCATATCCTACCTGAAAAACAGAAATTACTGGAAGTTACCGGCTGGAAGCCGGCGGTATTTACCGACCGAAGGAGAGATTACAAATTTATCTCATTCCTTAAACGTCGAAAACCCATCACACACCCATCACACACCTATCCACCCAACGCGTTGACACACCCCCGGGGGGGTATATACTCAGTGCATATGGAAAAACCAAATAAAGAAAAAATTCTCCGGCGACTCAAGATTCTTGAGGGGCAAGTGCGAGGGCTTCAAGACATGATTGAAAAAGATACCTACTGCATCAACGTCATCACACAAACCTCGGCAGTAAAGCAAGGCCTTTCAAATATTGAGGATATTCTGCTCGAAGGCCATTTGGGTCATTGCGTAATAAACCAAATTAAACAAGGAAAAGAAAGTAAGGCAGTGGAGGAAATTCTCAAGGTGTACAAATTAAAACGAAAATAATCATATGGACCAAATCAAAGCCCACATTTCCGGAATGCACTGCGCATCGTGCGTTTCTCGTATTGAGAAAAAAATTGGATCACAAATCGGAGTGCAAAGCGTTTCGGTAAACTTGGCCACCGAAGAAGCCCGCATCACCCTCGACGCAACGCAAACTGATGTGCAAAAACTCTCAAAAAGCATTGAACCTCTCGGATACACACTCCACCCGCAAGAACACGAGCAACAAACAACAGATAAACATGCTTCTGGTGGTCACGACCATACAAAAACCTCCGCACAAGAAACCGAAACACTCCGAAAAAAAGTGTTTATTTCAATACCACTCGTCATATTTGCTGCAGGCATGATGCTTTGGGAAATTCTTGCAAAATACGGCGTGCTCCCAATGTTTTCAGAAACTCTGGAAGAATTCTTTCACCACCTTCTCCCCATCTTTGCAACGTACATGCTTTTTACCGTAGGAACTCCCTACCTCCGCGGTCTTTGGATGTTCTTCCGTCGTGGTGTTGCCGACATGGATACGCTCATCGGTCTAGGTACCGTGGCCGCTTTTCTCTACAGCTTCGTGCTCTCTGCGTTCGAGGAACCCCTCTCACGCTATCTTGATGTCTCCGCAACCTACTACGACGTCACCATCGTCGTGATCGGTCTTATTACACTCGGAAAATATCTCGAGGCACGTGCTAAAGCAAAAACAGGCGATGCAATTAAACAACTTCTCAGCTTCCAAGTGAAGACTGCCACAATTGTCCGTGATGGTATGGAGCAAACACTCCCTGTTGATCAGGTACAAAAAGGCGACATCGTCCTCGTAAAACCGGGTATGAAAGTTCCCGTAGATGGCGTAATCGCAGAAGGTTCGTCATATCTTGACGAGTCTATGTTGACCGGCGAACCTGTCCCTACCGAAAAACAACCGGGCGATAAGGTATCCGCAGGTACGCTCAACACCACCGGCGCATTCACCATGACTGCAACGGGCGTTGGGTCAGAAACGCTTCTTGCACACATCATCGCCATGGTGTCCGACGCGCAAGGATCAAAAGCCCCTATTCAACGCCTCGCAGATAAAATCTCCTCTATCTTCGTTCCGGTAGTACTCATAATTGCTTTTTGTGCACTCGTCGCTTGGCTCGTCATTGGTGGATCAACCATGCAGTTCGCACAAGCACTCTCATTTGGTCTCTCTTCATTCGTCGCAGTACTCGTTATTGCATGCCCCTGCGCACTTGGCCTCGCAACCCCAACCGCAATCATGGTCGGAGTAGGTCGTGGTGCACAACACGGCATTCTCATTAAAAATGCTGAGGTACTTGAAAAGATGCATAAAATAAACGCTGTGGTCGTTGATAAGACGGGAACGCTTACCAAAGGAAAACCCGAAGTAATGACTTTTGAAGGAGAAGAACATCTCAGTATTTTTGCAACGCTTGAATCGCAGTCCGAACATCCCCTCGCGGAAGCAATCGTAAAATACGCCGCAATAAAAGGCGCAGAAATCGGTAAAGTTACAAACTTCAAAAATCTTCCTGGAACAGGCGTGCAAGGTGATATTGACGGAACCACATACTTTATCGGCGGACCCGCTCTACTCACATCATTAAATCTTTCTCTCCCAACAATGAAAGATGCGCAAAAAAGTGCAACGCTGATCGCGCTCACAACAAAAAACCAGATACTCGCCGTTGCTGCGGTAGGAGACCAAATTAAACCAGAAGCGAAGGACGCAATCGAAAAGCTACATATGCTTGGTATTAAAGTGATCATGGCAACCGGCGACAACGAAGAAGCTGCACAAACAGTCTCACAAGAACTCGGCATCGATCGTTACGTTGCCCAAGTACTCCCCCAAGATAAGCTCGCGCTCATAAAAGAACTCCAAAGCAAGGGCGACATTGTTGCAATGGCAGGAGATGGCGTAAATGATGCTCCCGCGCTCGCACAAGCCGACATAGGCATTGCTATGGCAACCGGATCGGACGTATCAATTGAAACAAGCGATGTTACGTTGCTTAAAGGCGATATTCGAAAGATTGCTCAAGCCATTGAACTCTCAAAGGCAACAATGCGCACCATTCGTCAAAACCTCTTCTGGGCGTTCATCTACAACATCATCGGTATCCCGCTCGCAAGCGGTATTTTTTACCCAGCTTTTGGATGGTTGCTCTCTCCCGTGTTCGCAGGATTTGCCATGGCAATGTCGAGCGTATCGGTAGTTCTCAACTCACTCCGTCTCAAAATGAAAAAACTCTAAGATGCAACGTATGGAAAAAGTATATCTCTTCCACGTCCACGGCATGCATTGCAATGCATGTATTCTCCTTACCGAAAACGAAATCAATAATGTATCGGGTGTATCAAGAGTAAAGGCATCACTCAAAAATCATCAGGTAGAAATAACCGGAGACTTTGGAGAAAAAACACAAGAAGAAGTACTCGCAATACTAGGTCCGATTATAAAGGAGCACGGATATACACTTGCTCTTGAAAAACAAAACAAAAAAGTGGCTTGGTCTGAATTTTCTACCGCACTTCCGGGAGCGGGATTATTCATCGCTGCATTCATTATTCTCCAAGAGCTTGGCATCGTAAACCTCATAGGTGCGGGTGATATAAGTTACCCGACCGTGTTCCTCATCGGCATTATCGCATCACTCTCAACCTGTATGGCAATCGTGGGAGGGCTCGTACTCTCCGTATCCGCAAGCTTTGCAAAAGAAGGCGACAAGGTACGACCACAGGTACTTTTTCATATCGGACGTCTCATTTCATTCTTCATTCTTGGAGGCGCAATTGGAGCACTTGGCTCAGTCTTTCATATAGGAAATACAGGAACACTCGCCTTAGGAATTCTCGTTGCGCTCGTGATGCTTATTCTCGGCATAAATTTACTCGATATTTTTCCCTGGGCAAAAAACCTCCAGCCCACACTCCCCCGCTTTCTCTCAAAGTACCTGCTCCAAATCAAAAAAGTAAATCACACACTCACTCCTCTCCTTGTTGGTGTCATTACCTTCTTCCTCCCCTGCGGATTCACCCAATCCATGCAAATCTATTCACTCACCACCGGAAGTCCTCTTACAGGCGCCCTGACCATGTTTATCTTCGCGCTCGGCGCGTTCCTAGCCGCGCTCGGCGGCGTGGTTG
>JBBTSN010000058.1:0-6073 GCA_038078775.1 Patescibacteria group bacterium
CTGGATGCCGGTTTACCCCAACGGGCTTGCCCGAGGGGATCAAGTCCGGCATGACGAAAGTCGAAGAAAGTGGTGCAAGAATTTTCGTCATACATTCTTCGCCGAAGCCCTGCGTACCTCAAGCTCAACAAGCTTCATGAGCTCAACCGCATACTCAAGCGGAAGCTGCTTTACAAGCGGGTCAACAAAACCCGAAACCATGGTATGAAGCGCATCATCCGCACGCATCCCCCGCGCAACCAAATACGCAAGTGCCCTATCATCAACCTTTCCTACTTTTGCCTCATGCATCATCTCCGCATGCGGCTGCTCACTCGTAATCACGGGTATCGCATTCGTACGAGAACCCGCATCGAGCATCAAGCCATCACACACTACATGCGCAGATGCGTTCTTTGCAGACTTCGTAATCTTTACAAGCCCACGATACGTCGAAACTCCCCCGGCAATTGCAATACTCTTTGCGTGCACTACCGCAGAAGTATCAACACCCACAAGCGCAACCTTGTGCCCCGTATCCTGCACCTGCCCCGGACCCGCAAACGAAAAACCTTCATAACGGCTCTTTGATCGCGCCCCTCGCAAAATACTCATAGGATAAAGCATGGTCACCGAGCTTCCCATATTCCCGTTCAACCAAACAATCTCGCCGTCAACATCAACAATTGCACGCTTCGTATTCAGGTTATACGTATTCTTACTCCAATTCTCAATACTGGAATACTGCACCTTCGCACCTTCTTCCACAAAAATCTCTACACATCCCGCGTGAAGTGCGGCCGCATCATATTTTGGAGCAGAACATCCTTCAATATAGTGAATCTCACTCCCCTTACTCGCGATAATAAGTGTATGTTCAAACTGTCCGCCTTGCGCCGCATTCATGCGAAAGTATGCAGACAAAGGAATCTCCACTTTTACTCCTTCCGGAACATAAATAAACGTTCCCCCGCTCCACACCGCCGCATGCAACATCGCAAACGGATGATCGTGAATAGCCACACACTGCGTCATGAAATATTTTTGCACCAACTCCGGATACTTCTGCACCGCAACATCCATGTTCTCAAAAATAACACCCTGTGCAGCTAAATCTTCTCGCAAGCGATGATAAATCATTTCAGAATCATACTGAGCTCCCACTCCTCCAAGCCCCGCAAGCTCAGCCTCCGGAATCCCCAACTGCTCAAACGTATTACGAATCTCCTCAGGAACCTTCTCCCACGTAAGCTCTTCCCGCGCATCTGGACGAACAAAATAATGAATCTTCTCCAAATCTAACCCCGCAAGTGACGGTCCCCACGTAGGAATATTCACTTCAGAAAAAAGCGCAAAGGCCTGTAAACGCTTTTCACGCATCCATACATGCTCGTTCTTCGTAGACGAAATCTCCTCAACAAGCTCCCGCGTCAAACCCTGCGGAGCAGAATACCGCGGCGCATGGGCAGTTTTCGCATCTAAAACATCCTGGAACGACATGCCTCAATGCTACCCGAGCCATAAGAGCGTAGCAAGACAGTACGGGCGGACCAACGTGTCCGCCCCTCTACGCAACAACTCCTTCCTCAACCGCAATCAAAAACGCCTTTTCGGAAAACCCACCCCGAGCATCTCTTCGTGCCTCGGCCATTGCAAAAACCTCATTCGGATCAATTCCCCGCGCCCGCATCATCCAAGCCATTACCTCAAAAATGTCAGCACACTCCTCAACAAGACACATACCATCAGCATAATGCGCTTCCCAAGCTTCTTCAATTAAACGCTTCTTAAGTTCCCCCACAAACTCATCATCAGACAACGTACGAATAACCGGAACAGAACCATAAGCTCGGATAAGCTCCGGAATCTTGTCTCGGACAAGCTTTCCGTATTCGATTCTCATATATTTCTAGTGTAGCACAAGAAAATTTACTCACAATAACCACGTTAACCAACTTAACCCTTTATACCCTTCAAAAACGTTTTTCGATGTTCAGAAATAATTCCATATTCAGTAATTGCCGCATAATGTTGCTTCGTACCGTAACCTTTGTGCTGCGCAAAGCCATACTGCGGATAGGTCTCATGCAAAACTTCCATCAACGAATCGCGATATTCCTTCGCAACGATCGATGCCGCAGCAATAGAAAACACCTTCGCATCCCCGTCAATAATCGCCTCCTGGTTCCAATCAACCCCCGGAACCGTCTTATTTCCATCGATCATGAATCGTGTTACGTCACGTACGTAGGGAACGGTTTCAAACCGTTCCCTACGACACGCATCCCCAACCGCCCTTCTCATCGCTTCAAACGTCGCCTGCAAAATATTAATCTCATCAATCGTCACAGAATCAACCTCTCCAATCCCAAACACCGTCGCAACTTCCCGAATCGCTTTCGCTGCCTTCATGCGTTGCACCCGAGACATCAGCTTACTATCACGAATCACCACTCGATCATTCAACTCACAAATCACTTCTGGTTTCGACCAATCAAATGCAACGCACGCCGCAACAACCGGTCCCGCCAAACACCCCCTCCCCACCTCATCAACACCAAAAACAATACCTTTTTGCTCCAACTCAAGCGCTTTCTCTAAAAGAAATCCGGGCATAAGCTAAGCAGATAGTAGCATCTTCGCCAAAGATTTGCCCAAAGAAATCAGATGCGTTACTATCTTGAGCGTTAGATATCCATTTTCGGGTCGTGGCGCAGTTGGTAGCGCGCCTGGTTTGGGACCAGGAGGCCGTGGGTTCGAGCCCCGCCGACCCGACCAAAAGGATTTCTTCACAAGAAGGAATCTTTTTTTGTTTACGCATTGTATCCAAAAAGCTTTGTAAAAATATGCTCTGCGGCAACAATTTTCTCCTCGGCAGATCGCGAATCCCACAAAGTCTCAAGCCACACGTAAAATGAAGGATCATGCTTCAAAATATACGGAAGGGACGCATAAACTGGTTCTGACCACAGTTGCCGCACTTCAAACCAATAACGCAACGCGGCATTAAAAAAGATCCCTAAATGCACAAAAAAGACACCCGGATCATCTTGATACGCCCGAAGGCGCTCCAATCGTCTCAAGAGAAAATGCCGCCTATCGGCAACCTTCTCCTCACTAAGCACAAATCCACGTTGATATATCTCTTCAGCACGAGCAAGAAGATTCTTACCCGTATTTTTCTCATCATCAAATAAAATCTTCGCCGCACGGAGTCGTCCGCTAAAAGCAGAAAGAATCTGGTCATCATCGAGGGGAATAACAATTGCTTCAACGTCCAAATTTTGTCCTTCAAAAAGCTCTGACGATACATTCATTTTCTCATTCACCAAAAGATAGATATCCCAATCACTCTGTTCCTTATACATCCCCCGCGCCCGCGAGCCATGAAGGATAATCGAGAGAAGATGATACTTTTCGCACAAGTGCTGAATGATCTTCTGTTCAAAATTCATAACTTTTCGCATCTTTACAATACTCATCTGAGGGTACCATAAAATGCTTTTGACACCAAAAAGATTTCTTCACAAAAAGGAATCTTTTTTTATTTTATGCACACCCATATCCTCGCTCAAAAATACCCGATATCGTACCCTTTTCCTATATGGAAAACGTACATGAAAATCCACCACAAGAAGTGGTCGTTAAAGAAAAAGAACTTTCTCTCAACGATTTTCCAGAAACACGAGAAGCTTCAGGAGAAAAATTTAATGAAGCTGCAAAAAAAATACAAGAAAAACTGCTCGAACTCATCCGTGAACGTTTCGATACACCAAATGATGGGTGGGGATTTCACAATAGCGAGCATACAAAAGGCGTCATTAACAAAACAAAAAAAATAATAGAGGCTCTTCGTAAGGGAGAGGTAATGTTATCCAATGAAGATGCCGTGCTCGCAGAAATGCTTGCCGCAGGACATGACACGGTGCAATCATGGGAAGCACAAGAAATACTGGATGCAAATGCCCCCATCAAACGAACATTTCGTAAACGTGCCCGAATAGCAAACGAAGAGGCAAGTACGCAAGATGTACTCAACCTCATGCATGAAGCAAATGCTTCGCATGCAGTATTTACCCAAGCCGACGTTGCACATGCAGTTGAAGCCATGAATGGCACAATCCCAAACTGGGATGCAGAAAATAAAACCGTATCCCAACCCATCACAGAACAAAGCGGCATCCTCGCGCGCATTGTTGCACTTGCAGATTTAGGCGATGCCGGCATGGATACCAAGGCATATTTAGAAAGTGGACTGGGATTATTTAGAGAAGAGCAATTAGATCTACACAACATAAACCTCGAATCGCTTTCAAGCGAAATAAAAGCATATTACACACAAAGAATGTATAACTGGATTATTTCTCAAGTAACCTTCGCACAAGGTCGTAAAGCACGATACAAAGAAGAAACAGCCGGTCTGCCAGAAACTCTTGCAGAAGTTTTCTCAGAATTTGATGGAACAATCACCGCAGCGCAACAACGAGCAAAACAGTGGAAAGAAAAAATAGATGAGCAGGGCGAAGCAGATGCGTGCGCGTGGTGCCTAAAGGAAATGGGTTTGTAATTCTTGACGCTAACCCCCTCCCGTATTACCATAAGCAGGCCCAATTTGGGCGTGTAGCTCAGGTGGTTAGAGCGCGGTCCTGATAAGACCGAGGTCGATGGTTCGAGTCCATCCACGCCCACCAGCCGAGGTAGCTCAGTGGTAGAGCAAAGGTCTGAAGAACCTTGTGTCGCCAGTTCGATCCTGGCTCTCGGCACCAAAAAATTCCGTCTTATGACGGAATTTTTTGTTTACTGAATTTCACACACAACATCGTATCCTCCCGCACCATTCCCATCCCACCAACAATCCTTTCCATTTCCAACTGAATAAGACTCGCCGTCAATACGAATATCTGTTATTTGATCCGCGGCAGAACCAAAGGCAGATGCCCGATAAACTAAGTACATATCACCGTCTTGAAAACTTCCATTGATACGAATCTCATCCCCGCGTTTACCACACATATACCCCGCAGCATGTACATCCGTACTTCGCGCAAGGGGGTTTCCCGTTCCCCAATTACCCCAAAGCCACGCATCCTCATTCGCAGTCCATAAACTCCAAGATTCTGAACGCGAATCAGCATCACCATCATCTGCATACACAAACGAAGTCACATCAACCGCGATCTTCATTGCATGACGAGGTCCGGCACAAGAAAGATCTGATTTATCATCATCGTAGTGAGGCTGAGGCTCCTCGTGAACAAAAGATGGAACATGGTCATGATACGTATCATTGATAAATGCCCGTCCTTCAGAAAGAGAACCAACTCCCCGTACCTCAAGTTTATAAACTCGAGCTTCGTCTCCCTTTTGGTCGCCTTCTTGCTCAACAATCAATTTCAAACTTTTCGCAGAAGAAGGAAGAGGAAACGTACCGCTCAAAACATCCCAAGCGTGATCAGCGTTCTCGTGATAGAAGAGGGAAGACCCGGAAATCGTAGCTACTGTCCCTCCTTGAGCGTTATATACTTCTCCAGTAATACGAGGAACACTCTCAGAAGACTCCGCCCAAGAAAAAGCACCAATCACCAAATACTTTCCTGCGTAACCCGCTACAGAAATATCTTCAGAAACGTATTGATTCTCGCCCGAAGCCTCATCAAAGAGTATGACCCCTTGCTGACTCTCAACCACAGCGCCCCCATGAGCTCTCCAAGAGCCCCAGGAAACGAGATCACCACTCAAAGCAGCACTTGCTTGAATTGGCGAAGAAACAAGCAATAAGCTTGCTAAAAGCATAAACGAAAAAATACGAGAAATCATATGCTTCCGTCATATATCTCTTCAAAAAAAATTGCAATGCGATATCCACTCCAAAAAATTCCCACAAAACAAAAAAGAGCAACAAAATGTGCTCTTTTTTGCTAACAACATGTGCAATAAACAACTCTGTGATTACAGCGTCCACCTCGATGATAACCCAAGGGGTCTCAAAGAGGATTTTAGTCTCGTCTATGTTCCGAAGAACATAGGGAGTCGACATAAATTGAAAGGAGGTGATCCATCCACAGCTTCCGCTACGGATGCCTTGTTACGACTT